>JADJXQ010000002.1:300000-520786 GCA_016710335.1 Rhodospirillales bacterium | reverse complement strand
GGAAAGCGCAAGGCCGAATTCGAGGCGGCGACCGGCAAGGAGGAGGTCGCGGTGCCGGAGCCCGGCCCGGAGCCGACGCTTGCAGATTGCGCTGCCGATATCGAGCGCGAGCGCCTGTTCAGGATCATCGAGAAACTGGTGCTGTGGGAGAACACCACCAACGAAGCGGTGCTGGAAGAAGCCCGCGCGGAGATCTGGCAGAGCTGGCGGCGCACCTGCGCGGCCAATGCCGACCATCCGCGCGCGAAAGAGTTGTTCGACCGGCACAAGCTGCCGGCCTTTCACGACCCGTTCGCGGGGCGGGTGCGCTGCCGCTGGACCCGCAGCGGCTGGGCTGGAAGCCTATGCCTCGACCTCAACCCCGTCGCCGTGCTGATCAACAAGGCGATGATCGAATCCCGCCGAACTTCGCCGGCCGCCCGCCGGTGAACCCGAAGGCGCTGGAGGAAGCCAAGCACGGTCAGTTGCGCGGCTGGAAGGGCGCGCAGGGCCTCGCCGAGGACGTGCGCTACTACGGCCAGTGGATGCGGGACGAGGCGGAAAAGCGCATCGGCCATCTCTATCCGCAGATCGAGGTGACGGCCGCAATGGCGGCGGAGCGGCCGGACCTGAAGAAGTATCTCGGCCGGAAGCTCACCGTCATCGCCTGGCTGTGGGCGCGCACGGTCAAGAGCCCGAACCCGGCCTTCCGCAATGTGGACGTGCCGCTCGCCTCCACCTTCATGCCTCCATCGCCAAGGCGGGCAAGAGGCGTACGTCGAGCCGGTGATCGAGAACGGCGGCTACCGCTTCACCGTCAAGGTGGGCAAGCCCGAGATATCGAGGCGGCGAAGAACGGCACCAAGCTGTCGCGGGCCACTCCGTGTGTTTGATGTCAGGCTCACCAATCGCTGGGGACGTACAGGCGAGGGGAAGAGCGGTTGCTTTGGCGCACGGCTGATGGCAATCGTCGCCGAAGGCTCACGGGGGCGTGTCTACCTGCCGCCGACGCTGGAGCACGACGCAGCGGCGCGGAACGCGAAGCCGGAATGGAAGCCGGAGGTGACGATCTCTGGCAGTACGCAATATCTCGGCGTGAAGCCCTATGGAATGGATCGATTCGATCAACTTCTTCACCGATCGTCAGCTCGTTGCGCTGACGACCCTCTCCGATGTAATACAGGAAGCGAGCGAGCGGGTGAAGCGGCGTGCCCGCCGGCCTGGCCTGCCGGCGACGGCAAACCACCTGGGGGAAGGAGGAACCGGGCCCACTGCCTATGCTCGCAGCGACTGCCGCTAATTGGGCTTTGCACGGTGGACGGGGGGAACTACCGTCGACCGTATGCGCTTGGAGTTTGAGTACGGAGACGATGGTCTCCATGTTCAGGCGACAAGCTATTCCTATGGCTTGGGACTACTGCGAGGCGAATCCGTTTAGCGACTCGTCGGGGAATTGGGATCTGGGCGTTGAACAGGCGTCCAAAATGCTGGGCGCTCTTGGGATCGGACCACCCGGGACAGCGCTGCAGGCAGACGCTGCCGCTCAGTCGACAAGCGAAAACAAGGTCCTGTCAACCGACCCACCGTACTTCGACAACGTTCCGTACGCCGACCTCTCGGATTTCTTCTATGTGTGGCTTCGTCGGTCGCTGAAGTCGGCCTTCCCCGACCTGTTCGCCACGCTAGCGGTCCCGAAGACCGAGGAACTGGTCGCCTTTTCGTACCGCCACGATGACAAGGCTGGCGCAGAGGCGTTTTTCCTTGATGGCATGACGCGGGCGATGCACCGGCTCGCCGAGCAAGGCCATCCGGGCTTCCCAGTCACCATCTACTACGCCTTTAGGCAGGCCGAGACCGATGACGAGGAAGGCACCGCGAGTACTGGCTGGGATACCTTCCTCGACGCTGTGATCCGCGCGGGCTTTCGGCATCAGCGGACTTGGCCGCCGCGTACGGAGCTAGCACCGCAAACCTTAAGACCAAACGTAACGCCCTCGCCCTCAGCATCATCCTCTGTTCGTCGGCGGCAAGCCCGACAACGCAGCCGTTGCGACGCGCCGCGATTTTTTGAATGCCCTGAAGGCGGAGCTGCCGGCGGCGTTGTCCAAACTCCAGCGCGGCAACATCGCGCCGGTGGATTTGGCGCAGGCGGCGATCGGTCCTGGCATGGCAGTGTACACTCGCTATGCGAAGGTGGTTGACGCGGAAGGCAAGGCGCTGTCCGTGCACGACGCGCTGGTGCAGATCAACGCCGAGATCGAGGAGTTTCTCTCCAAGCAGGAAGGCGATTTCGATCCCGACACCCGCTTTGCCATCGCCTGGTTCGAGCAGTTCGGCTTTGCGGAAGGGGAGTTTGGCGTCGCCGACGTGCTGGCCCGCGCGAAGGTGACCAGCGTCGGCGCCTCGTCGACGCGGGAATTGCCCATTCGAAGGCCGGCAAGGTCCGTTTGTTGAAGCCGGAAGAACTTCCCGCCGACTGGGACCCGCTGACCGACAAGCGCCTGACGGTCTGGGAGATCGTCCACCACCTGATCCGCCGGCTGGACGCGGGCGGGGAAGAATCGGCGGCCGAGATCGTCGCCAAGCTTGGCAGCAAGGCGGAGGTGGCGCGGGAGCAGCCTACCGGCTCTACACCGCCTGCGAGCGCAAGAAGCGCGCCGGCGAGGCACTCGAGCCTATAACGGCCTCGGTCCAGAGCTGGCCGGAGATCGCGCGTCTTGCACAGGGTTTGGCGGTGAGCACCGAGGCCGGGCCGGTTGAGCCCGATTTGTTTGCGAGGGCTTAAGGGATGGCGATCACCAACCAGGAACGGGTCGGCAAGGCCTCGATTTTCTCCGCGCCGGTCTCGCGCCGTTCGTTCACCGCGAGATTCACGCGGCGGTCGAGCAGCGCCCGGTCAATATGGGAGACGATCCGCCGCTTTTCTGAAGACCCGATGCTGGCCAAGAAACCGTTGACCAGTGGGATCCCGCCGGCCTGTTGAGGCTGATGTGGGAAACCCGGAACGAGGTGTTCCGCAAGACCTCGGGCATGCCGAGCGAAGTCTGGTCAGTGAAACTGCGGCTACCGCAATTCGTGGGCGCACCAGAACGCCTTTTCCAGCGATGACGCCGACCGCGCGCTCGATTCCATCCAGCGGCTGCTGACCGCCGTCTCCGCTTCGCAAGCCGACGATGTCGGCAAGATGAAGATGGAGCTGCGCCGGCTGATCTTCGAGGAGCAGTCGCGCAGCGAACGGCGCAAGACCACCAGCAACATCGAAAGCCAGGTGACCGGTGCGCTCAAGCCCTGGCGCGAGGTCGTCACCCCCCACAAGGACGTGGCGAGCGGGCGCTACCAGCAGGCCGAGTTCGCCGCCGACCTCTGGCAGGTGCATCTGGGCGAGGGCTCGGACGAATACCGCAAGCCGCCTGAATTCTTCCGCCGCACCTATCTGACGCAAAGCCTGAAGGACCTGCTGATCGGCGCCATGCGCCGCCTTGCCGGCGATGGCGGCGATCCGGTCGTCCAACTCCAGACCAATTTCGGCGGCGGCAAGACCCACCATGCTGGCGCTCTATCACCTGTTCTCGGGCGCAGCTCAGGAGCTTCTCGGCATCGACGCGCTGATGGCCGATGCGGAGTCGAGAAGCTGGCGGCTGATGTCCGCCGCGTCGTTCTGGTCGGCAACAAGATTTCGCCGGGCAATCCGTCGGTCAAGGCCGACGGCACGGTCGTGCGCACGCTCTGGGGCGAGCTGGCCTGGCAGCTTGGCGGCGTCAAGGCGTTCGAGCGCGTCCGCGCCGACGACGAGCGCGGCACCAGCCCCGGCGATGCTTTGCGCGAACTGATGAATGCGCACGGGCCGTCCCTGATCCTGATCGACGAATGGGTCGCTTACGCGCGCCAGCTCCATGAGGACACCGACCTGCCCGGCGGCAGCTTCGAGACCCATTTCACCTTTGCGCAGGCGCTGACCGAGGCGGCCAAACTCGCCAGGAACTGCCTGCTCGTCATCAGCTTGCCGGCCTCCGATACCGGCGGGTTCGCCCCATGCGCAGGCCGAGGACGAGGAAGTCGGCGGCGCGAGGGCGCGGGCGCTGGCCCGCCTGCGCAACGTCATCGGCCGGGTCGAATCCTCGGGCGCCGGCCAGCACCGAGGAAGGCTTCGAGATCGTCCGGCGGCGGCTGTTCGAGCCGATGCTCGACAAGGCGCAGTTCACCGCCCGCGACAATGTCGCCCGCGCCTTCGCCGATCTCTACCGCGCGCAGCACCAGGAGTTCCCGCCGGAATGCCGGGATTCCGATTACGAGACCCGGCTGCGCGCCGCCTATCCGATCCATCCCGAAGTGTTCGACCGGCTCTATACCGACTGGTCAACGCTGGTGAAATTCCAGCGCACGCGCGGCGTGTTGCGGCTGATGGCCGCCGTCATTCACAGCCTTTGGGAAAAAGGCGACCGCAACCCGCTCATCATGCCCTGCAACATCCCGATCGACGATCCGCGCGTTCGCGACGAGCTGACCCGTTATCTCTCCGATCAGTGGAAGCCGATCATCGAGAAGGACGTGGACGGGCCGAACGCGCTCCCCTTGCGCATCGACGGCGAGGTGCCGAACCTCGGCAAGTTTGCGGCAACGCGCCGGATCGCCCGGACGATTTATCTGGGGTCCGCCCCGACCGCATCGGCCGCCAATCGCGGGATCGAGGACAGGCGCGTCAAGCTCGGCTGCGTCATGCCGGGCGAGTCATCGGCCGTGTTCGGCGACGCGCTGCGCCGTCTCGGTTCCGGTGCGACGTTCCTCTATCAGGATGGCCCGCATTACTGGTATTCGACCCAGCCGACGGTGACCAAGCTGGCCGAAGACCGCGCCGAGCAATACAAGCGCAATCCCGATCCCGTGATCGAAGCCATCGGAAGAGCGGCTGCGCGCCGATCTCCGCACCACCGGCGAGTTCCGCCGCATTCATATCGCCCCGGCCTCGGGGGCGGACGTTCCCGACGACATGGAGACCCGCCTTGTCGCGCTCGGGGTGGAGCACCCCTACAGCAAGGACCCCGGCAACAAGGCGCAGGCCAAGGCCGCCGAGATCCTGCAACATCGCGGCAACGCGCCCCGCCTGTTCCAGAACACGCTCGTCTTTCTTGCCGTCGATCAGACCCGCTTGCAGGACCTCGACGAGTCGGTGCGGCGCTATCTCGCCTGGAAAACCATCCTCGAAGAGAAGAACGAACTCAACCTCGACCCCCACCAGGTCCGTCAGGCCGAAACCCAGCTCAAGAGCGCCGACGGCGCGGTCGTGGCGCGCCTGCCCGAGGCCTATCAATGGCTGCTCGTGCCAACGCAGCCAAATCCGGGCGCGTCCATAAAATGGGAAGCCTACCGACTCACCGGGCAGGATGCCCTTGCCGTTCGCGCCGGCAAGAAGCTCCGCTCGGAGGAGCTGTTCGTCCCCGCGATGGCGGGAACCCGGCTGCGCATGGAACTGGACCGCGTGCCCTTGTGGCGCGGCGATCACGTTGCCGTACGCCAGCTTGCCGAGGACTTCGCGCGCTATCTCTATCTGCCGCGCCTTCGGGACTCTTCGGTGCTCCATGTCGCCATTCAGGACGGGCTTGGACTTCTGTCCTGGAAACAGGAGACCTTCGCTTACGCCGACGGCTTCGACGAGGCCACCGGCCAGTATCGAGGCTTGCGCGCCGGACGGCAGATTTCCGGGCTTGTCGGCGAACTCGACGGCGTGGTCGTCAAACCGGATGTCGCGGCCAGACAGATCGAAGCCGAGGCCGCGCCTCCCCGCCGGTGCTATCCCCGGCGCCGGAGCGCCAACGCCCTCGGGTGCCCCAACGGGCGCAGCGCCCCCGGATGGAGCGCCCGCCGCACGTCAGCAGCCGACGCGGTTTTACGGAAGCGTCACCCTCGACTCGGCGCGCGTCGGCCGCGATGCCGGCCGCATCGCCGACGAGGTGATCGCCCATCTCACCGGCCTGATCGGCGCCGACGTGAAGGTCACCTCGAAATCGAAGCCCGCATCCCCTCCGGCGCCCCCGAGCACGTCGTCCGCACCGTCACCGAAAACAGCCGGACGCTGAAATTCTCCACCCAGGGGTTTGAGGAGGAGTAGGAATTGGGCAGGTCGTCGTCGACTTGGAGCAAATCATGTCGCACATATGGTTCGAATTCGTTTCGCCAACCAATGGCTCTTCCGAACTCAGCGTAACCTATCTTCCGGTTAAGCCTTTGAAAGTGCTTATGATCGCGGCTGAGGACTAAAACGGCGCAGTCCTCAGCCTTGAGAGAATTCGGCCAAACAGAGAACAAAATGGAGCTGTGGCCAGCGGATGAGGTCCTCAGCTCAGCCTGTAAACCCTTTTGATATAACGCGGTTTTCCGGCCAGACGCGAGCCCGAGAGAACGATCCGATAGTGAAGACTGGCGGAGGGGGTGGGATTCGAACCCACGGTACGCGTGAGCGTACAACGGTTTTCGAGACCGCCCCGATCGACCACTCCGGCACCCCTCCGCGGGTTCGCGCCACTCTTGCCCGCCGGGCGGGGCAGGCGCACCCTAGCCTACTGCCGGATCCGTCGCAACAGGCGCGGCCGTCCGGCTTGAGAAGCGCGCCGGCCTAGAAGCGCAGCGCGCGGGCGCGCACGACGTGGGGAGGGCCTGCACCGCTTCCAGCACCTCCGGCGACGGCGTCTCGTCGACTTCCAGCAGCGCGATGGCGTCGCCGCCGGGGAAGTTGCGGCCGAGATGGAAGCTGGCGATGTTGATGCCAGCCTCACCGAGGGTGGTTCCGAGGGCGCCGATCAGCCCCGGCTTGTCATGGTTGTTGATATACAACATGTTCGGCGCAAGCCGGGCGTCGACCGGAATGCCCTCGATCTCCACCAGGCGCGGGCTGTCGCCGTTGAACAGGGTCGCGGAGACGCTGCGCGCCCGCGCCTCGGTCTTGACGATCAGGCGGATCAGCGACTCGTAGCGGCCGGCGCGCGCCGTCTTGACCTCGCTCACCTCGATGTCGCGGTCACGCGCTATGGTCGGCGCGTTGACCATGTTCACGGTCGCCAGCAGTGGCGCCAGCAGACCTTCCAGCACCAGCGCCGTCAGCGGCCGGCAATTGATCTCGGCGGCTGCGCCCTGGTACTCGATGATCACCGCCTTCAGCGCCGTCTCGGTGATCTGACCCGCGAAGCTGCCGAGTTGGCGGGCGATGCCCATGTAGGGGCGCAGCCGCGGCATTTCCTCGGCGCTCACCGACGGCATGTTGAGGGCGTTGACCACCGAGCCATCCACCAGGTAATCGGCGATCTGCTCCGCCACCTGCAGCGCTACCTTCTCCTGCGCCTCGGTGGTCGAGGCACCGAGGTGCGGCGTCGCGATCACCTGCTCCATCCCGAAGAGCGCGTTCTCCTTCGCCGGCTCCTCCGCGAAAACGTCGAGAGCGGCGCCCGCCACGTGGCCGCTCTCAAGCGCCGCCTTCAGGTCGGCTTCCACGATCAACGAGCCGCGGGCGCAGTTGACGATGCGCACCCCCCGTTTCATCTTGGCGATCGACTGGGCGTTGATGATGCCGCGGGTTTCCCGGGTCGCCGGTGCGTGCAGACTGATGAAGTCGGCGCGCTTAAGTAGCGTCTCCAACTCCACTTTCTCGATGCCGAGGTCGTCGGCGCGCTCGGGCGCCAGATACGGATCATAGGCGATCACCCGCATCTTGAGGCCGCGTCCCCGGTCGGCAACGATGGAACCGATGTTCCCGCACCCGATGATGCCGAGGGTCTTGTTCATGACCTCGACCCCCATGAACCGGGACTTCTCCCACTTGCCGGCGTGGGTGGAGGCGTTGGCCTGTGGCAGTTGGCGGGCGAGAGCCATCAACAAGGCGATGGCGTGCTCGGCGGTGGTGATGGCGTTGCCGAACGGCGTGTTCATCACCACGACGCCCTGCGCCGTCGCCGCCGCAACGTCGACGTTGTCGACGCCGATGCCGGCGCGGCCGATCACCTTGAGGCCGTTGGCAACCGCCAGCACATCCTCCGTGACCTTGGTTGCCGATCGAATGGCCAGCCCGTCGTAACCGCCGATACAGGCCTTCAATTCGTCCGGCGCCATGCCCGGCTTGACGTCAACCTCCAGCCCGCGCGCCTGCAGGATCTCGGCGGCACGCGGGCTCATTTTGTCTGAGATCAGCACTCTCGCCATTCGTCGCATCCTCGTCGAAGCGTATGTTGGGGTGTCCGGGAAGTCAGGCGGCGGCCGCCGCAGCGTCGCCCTTGACGGACGCGAAGGCCCACGCGAGCCACGGCAACAGCGCCTTGACGTCGGCGGTTTCGACGGTGGCGCCAGCCCAAATCCGGAGCCCCGGCGGCGCGTCGCGATAGGCGCCGATGTCGAATGCTACGCCTTCGGCCTCCAGCAGCATCGCGAGGCGCTTGGCAGTCGCCGCCTGAGCGCCGGCGTCGAGAGCGCTGAACCAAGGATCGACGATCCTGAGGCAAACGGAGGTGCGCGAGCGTGTCGCTTCGGTCTCGGCGAGAAACGCCACCCACGGCGTTGCCGCGACCCACTCAGCGATGGCGTCGAAATTGGCCCGGGCGCGGGCAATAAGAGCCGGCAGCCCGCCGACGGACGCGGCCCAGTCGAGGCCGTCGAGCGCGTCCTCGACTGCCAGCATTGACGGCGTGTTGATGGTCTCGCCCGCGAAGATGCCTTCGATCAGCTTGCCTCCCTTGGTCAGGCGAAAGATCTTCGGCAGTGGCCACGCCGGCACATGGCTTTCCAGCCGTGCCACCGCCCGTGGGCCCAGAATCAGCATGCCGTGCTGCGCCTCGCCGCCCAGCACCTTCTGCCAGGAGTACGTCACCACATCGAGTTTGTCCCAAGGCAGATCATACGCGAACACGGCTGACGTGGCGTCGCAGAGGGTGAGCCCCTCGCGGTCCGCGGCGATCCAGTCGCCGTCGGGAACGACGACGCCGGAAGTGGTGCCGTTCCACGTGAACACCACGTCCCGCTTCGGGTCGACCCGGGCGAGGTCGGGGAGCCGGCCGTAGTCGGCTTTCAGAGCGCGGACGTCTTCGAGCTTCAACTGCTTGACGATGTCGGTGACCCACCCCTCGCCGAAGCTCTCCCAGGCCAGCACATCGACCCCCCGCGCACCCAAGAGCGACCAAAGGGCCATCTCGACGGCGCCGGTGTCGGAGGCCGGGACGATGCCGATGCGGTAGTCGTGGGGCACCCCCAGCAGAGTGCGGGTGCGGGCGATGACATCGGCCAGCTTCCGTTTGCCGGGCTTGGAGCGGTGCGAACGACCGACCAGGGCGTCATCCAGCACCATCGGCGACCAGCCGGGCCGCTTGGCGCAGGGACCTGAAGAAAAACAGGAATTGGCCGGGCGGATGCTCGGCCGCGGGGTCTCGATCATCAACGTGTCTCCCATCCTTACAGATGGGTCGCGGCCCGTTGGGAGGCCGTGGCCCGCCGCGCTTATATGTTTCGCGGCCCGCCGCGTCAAATGCTCATTTGATGAAGGAAGACGGCGAAGATGCGCCGGAGGTGAAGGGCGGGCTCATTGACGGCGCCCGTGTCCTGCAAGACGAACGGCGCTGGGTCAGCCGGCGCGAATCTGCGTCAGGAAGTCGTAGAGCTGCGTCCGCAGAGCGCCGGCCTCGCGCGCCAGATTGGACGCCGAATGGACGACGCTGCCGGCGGCATTGTCGGTCCTGCCGGACGTCTCCGAGATCTCGACCACATTGGCGGAGGCTTGTCGGGTGCCGGCCGCAGCGATCTCGGCGCTGCGGGCGATTTCGTGGGTGGCGGCCCCCTGGTGGGCCATGGCGTCGGCGATGCTCGAGGCAATGCTGTCGATCTTGCCGATGGTCCGGCCGATGCCCTCGATGGCATCGGCGGCCTCCTGAGTGGCGCCCTGAATTTGGCCGATGCGGTTGGCAATGTCGGCCGTGGCCCTGGCCGTCTGGTTGGCGAGGCTCTTGACCTCGTTGGCGACAACGGCAAACCCTTTGCCGGCGTCGCCGGCACGCGCCGCCTCGATGGTGGCATTGAGGGCGAGCAGGTTGGTGCGGCTGGCGATGTCGCTGATCAAATCGACCACATCGCCGATTTGACGCACCGCGCTCGACAGGCCCTCGACGAGTTGATTGGTGCGTGCCGCGTCGGTGACAGCCGCGCCGGCGACCGCCGCCGACTCACCGACCTGGCGGCTTATCTCCTGAATGGATCCGGACAGCTCTTCGGCAGCGGCGGCAACGGTGCAGACGCTTTTGGCGGCGCTGTCGGATGCCGTGGCGACGGCGTCGCAGCGGGTCCGGCTGTGCTCTGCCATTTGGCGCATGTCCGCCGCCGACCGTTCCATGTCGGACGCCGCCGTCATCAAGGTCTCGGCGACCGTTCCAATGCTGGCCTCGAAGTCGTCGGCGGTCTGCAGCACCAGTTGTCGGCGATCGTCCTCCGCCCGTTGATCCGCTTCTGCCCGTTCGGCGCGCAGACGCTCCATTTCCACGGCGTTGTCGCGGAAGACCTGAAGAGCGCGCGCCATTTCGCCTACTTCGTCGTGGCGATCGAGAGCGGGAATATCGAGGTCGGTGGTGCCGTCAGCAAGGCGCCGCATGGCGCCAGTCAATCCCTTCAGCGGGCGGGTCAGCAACCGGCGGAGGATCGTGCCGAGGGCGAGGATGGCAATCGCGAAGCCCATTAAGGTGCTGGCGATCAACCAGGTGTTGGTTTTGCTCCGCGTCTCGCCCAACTGCGCCCGCGCCGACGCGATGCCGTCGCTTTGACTGCGCGAGCTTTGCCTGATCTGCTCGCGCATTTGCTCCGCCTGAGCATGGAAGACCTGCGCCTTCTCGGCGCTTGCCTTGCTCAACTGGTACTTGAGAATATCAGCCTCGGTTCCGAGGCGGAGAACGTCGGCATTGGAGATGGCCAACTCGAGAACGCCGTGAACTTCGGGGCCGCTGCCGTGGCAGCCCTGGCAAGCGACTTCATTGTTGAACGGGAAGTAGGAAAACTGTACGGGCGTGGGCTCGCCATCGACGTCGAGGACGCCACTGAAACTGAGGCCGCTTTCGCCCGTCTTGACGGCCTTCTTGAGAAAGAGCCCGCGTTCGCCTAGAATCTTTTCGGGCTGCTGCGACTTGCGGCGCGGGAAGGCTTCAGAGCCGAGGCGTTCGTTGACTTGTTCAATGGTGGCGTTGTCGCGGAAGGCGAGGGTGCCGTCGGCCCTCCACACCTGCAATGCTTGGGCGCCGATGCCGCTCTTCAAGTCTTCGATCACACGCCAGGCTCGTGGCGCTTCACCGGTCAGCATGGCGGACTTGAGGACGGAGCGGGCGATGGCGCCGAGTGCATTCCGGGCCCCGTTGAGTTCAGCCTCCTCATGTTGAAGCGGGCTCTTCGCCTCGGCTTCCTTAAGCGCCGTCAACGCGGTGAGGAGCTTGCCTTCCAACGCAAGGTTCTTCTCGACGAAATCCGTAATGCTTTGATCGCGCTGGTTTAACACGTCCACAGTCCGCGCCGTCATCGTCTCGGTCACGTCGTTGACCTCGTTGAAGGCGAGCGTACTGACCAGGAAGTTGAGGCCGGAGGTGGTGGCGATCAGGATCAGGACGAAAGCGACCAGCGTCGCGGTCAGCGTGAGTCGGCGGGACATGGGCATGCACTCGCAATGACGGGGCCTGCCGACCATAGCGAGTACAGGTTTACCAATCCTTGCGCCGTGCCCCATTATCGGAGCCGGATCTGACCCGGTCTGCCGCGACGATCGGCGGACCCAGCGCCGGGGATCTGCAAGATGTTGTAGTATAGTCTGGAAATCGCCTACTGTATATCGAGCTGAGATCGATCAACCGACGACGTGAGCCATGGCAGGTCATTCCCAATTCAAGAACATCATGTACCGCAAGGGCGCCCAGGACGCCAAACGCGGCAAGACGTTCACCAAGTTGATCCGCGAGATCACCGTCTCCGCCCGCGAGGGGCTGCCGGATGCGGACATGAACCCACGCCTGCGCACCGCCATCTCGGCGGCGAAGGCGGCGAACATGCCGAAGGACACCATCGACCGCGCGATCCGCCGGGGCAGCGGCGCCGAGGGCGGCGACAACTTTGAGGAGGTGCGCTACGAAGGCTACGGGCCGGGCGGCGTCGCCGTCATCGTCGAGGCGTTGACCGACAACCGCAATCGCACCGCAAGCGAGGTCCGCGCCGCGTTCGGCAAGCACGGCGGCACCCTTGGGGAGTCCGGCAGCGTCGCTTTCCTGTTCGACCGGGTCGGGCTCGTCCATTATCCGTCAACGATCGCGGATGCCGACGCCATGTTCGAGGCGGCGCTCGAGGCCGGCGCGGAGAACGTCGAATCCGGGGAAGCCGGGCATGAGATCACCTGTGCGCCCGACGATCTCAGTGACGTGCGCGAGGCGCTCGAGGCAAAATTTGGCCCGGCCGATGCGGCGCGACTGGATTGGAAGCCGATCACGACCATCCCCATCGACGAGGATCAGGCGGCAGTCCTGCTGAGGCTGCTTGCGGCCCTCGACGACAGCGACGACGTGCAGCGGGCGGTGGCGAACTTCGACGTGTCAGAGGACATCCTGGAGCGGTTGAGCACCTGAATGCGGCTGATCGGTTTGGATCCAGGGCTGCGGGCCACCGGTTGGGGCGTTGTCGAGGAGCGCAACGGGGTGCTGGTGTTCGTCGCCGACGGCGTCGTCACGACCGACCCTGCCTCTCCACTCGCCGATCGGCTGGTGCAACTGGCGGATGGATTGGCAGAGGTGATTCGCGATTTTCGACCCGCCGAGGCAGCCGTCGAGAGGAGCTTCGTCAACCGTAATGCGGTGTCCACCCTCAAGTTAGGGCAGGCGCGCGGGATCGCGTTGTTGGTACCCGCACAGGCTGGTATTCCAGTGACCGAGTACCTTCCCAACCTGGTCAAGAAGACCGTGGTCGGGACCGGCCATGCCGCCAAGGAGCAGGTGCAGATGATGGTGCGCGTCCTTCTGCCGGGCGCCGCCGCGCGGGCGGCGGACGCGGCCGACGCGCTGGCGGTGGCGATCTGCCATGCCCATCACCGGCAGACCGCGGCCCGAGTTGCGGTCGCTGATCGTTGCGGAGGAGCCTGGCCACGATGATCGCCAAGCTGACCGGCGTCGTGGACTCAACGGGCGACGGCTGGGCGGTGATCGACGTTGGGGGGGTCGGCTATTTGACGTCGTGCTCGCGGCGCACGCTCGCTCGCCTCAGCGTCGGCGAGGCGGCCCGGCTTCTTGTCGAAACTCACGTTCGCGAAGATGCCATTCAGCTGTACGGGTTCGTGGAGCAGGGTGAACGGGATTGGTTTCGCGTACTGATGACGGTGCAGGGGGTCGGCGCCAAGGCGGCGCTGTCCGTCCTCGGCGTGCTGTCGCCGGAGTCGCTAGTGATGGCAATCGCCGGCGGCGACAAGGGCGCGATCACCCGTGCTGCCGGCGTCGGTCCACGGCTGGCGGCGCGCATCGTGGCGGAGCTCCGCGACAAGACGGCGTCGCTGGGACTGGGCGCGGCCGATGACACCGCAGCAGGACGGACGCCGCTTGCCAAAGGTGGCGCTGCGGAAGACGCCACTGCCGCTCTCGTCGGACTCGGCTTCCGGCCCGTGGATGCCATGGCGGCGGTGTCGCAGGCGGCCGCGCGGCTCGGCGACGATGCCGGAGTTGAGGCGCTGATCCGGGCCGGGCTTGTCCACCTCGCGCCGCGGGAGACCGGGACGTGACCCCGTCTCCCGATACCACGGCCGACCGCGAGGGCGCCCCCGACGAAAGGGTGGTGGCGGGCGATCGCGGCGTTGGCGATGCGGCCGAGGAGGGGCTTCGCCCGACCACTCTGGCGGCGTTCGTCGGCCAGAGGCAGGTGCGCGACAATCTGGCGGTGTTCATCGCCGCGGCGCGTGGACGCGCGGAGCCGATGGACCACGTGCTGCTGCACGGGCCGCCGGGCCTCGGCAAGACGACGCTGGCGCAGATCATCGCCCGTGAACTCGGCGTCGGTTTCCGTGCGACCTCTGGCCCGGTGCTGGTCAAGCCGGGCGATCTGGCGGCGATCCTTACCAACCTGCAGCCGCGCGACGTACTGTTCATCGACGAAATCCATCGCCTGTCGCCGGTGGTCGAGGAAATCCTCTATCCGGCGATGGAGGACTTCCACCTCGACCTGGTGATCGGCGAGGGGCCGGCGGCGCGCACGGTACGGGTCGGCCTGCCGCCGTTCACCCTGGTCGGCGCCACCACCCGTTCGGGCCTCATCACCCGGCCGCTCCGGGAGCGCTTCGGGATCCCCCTGCGCCTGCTGTTCTACGAGGACGACGAACTGGAGCATATCGTCGTTCGTGGCGCCCGCGTCCTCGATCTGGCGCTGACCGGCGATGGCGCCGGCGAGATCGCCCGACGTTCGCGCGGTACGCCACGTGTCTCGGTGCGCCTGTTGCGACGAGTGCGAGATTTCGCCACCGTGGATGGCACCGACCCGGTCGATCGCGCCGCCGCCAACGCGGCGTTGACCCGCCTCGAGATCGACGAGCGCGGCCTCGACGCCATGGACCGCCGTTATTTGGCCACCATCGCCCGGCACTTTGGCGGCGGCCCCGTCGGCGTCGAGACTCTGGCAGCGTCGCTATCTGAGCAGCGGGACACCATCGAGGACGTGATCGAGCCGTTCCTGATCCAACAGGGCCTGTTGATGCGCACGCCTCGCGGCCGCGTCCTCGCGGAGCAGGGCTATGTGCATCTCGGGCTGCCGGCACGGGCGGTGCCGGCGCAACTGGAACTCATCGAGGACGATGTTGGTGACTGAGCGACCGGACGCGGGCCCGGCGTCGGGCTTTGTCAATGGCGTGTTTGTCTTCCCCGTCCGGGTCTATTACGAAGACACCGACGCCGCCGGCATGGTCTATTACGCGAACTACCTGAAGTTCGCCGAGCGCGCCCGCACGGAGATGTTGCGGGCTCTGGGTTGGGGGCAGGCGGCGCTGATGGTGGACAAGCGTCTGGCGTTCGTCGTGCGGCGCTGCGTTGCCGACTATGTGCGTCCGGCGCGCCTCGACGATAACTTGAGCTTGACCACACGGCTCGCGGCGCTGCGCGGTGCGGCGCTAGACGTGGAGCAGATCGTGCAGCGCGATGACGTCGATCTGGTGCGCCTCGACGTGACGGTAGCCTGCGTCAACCTCGAGATGCGGGCGGCGCGCATCCCGCCGCGGCTCCGAGCCGCCTTGCAGGATCTTGGTCGTATGAACGAGCGGAAGGGTTGAATGGACGCAACGGCCGTTGACGCCGCTGCCATGGCGGGCGCCATGGGCGCGACCGACTTCTCGATCTGGTCGATGTTCCTCCGGGCCGACTGGATCGTCAAGGCGGTCATTGTCATCCTCCTGTTGGCGTCCATCTGGAGCTGGGCGATCATTTTCGAGAAGCTCCTGTCGTTGCGTCGGCTCAACCGCCTGGCCAGTGAATTCGAGAACGCGTTCTGGTCGGGCGGGGCGCTGGAGGATCTATTCGATCGCCTGCAGGACCGTCCTCGTGACCCTATGTCCGCCATCTTCGTGGCGGCGATGCGCGAGTGGCAGCGGAGCGACACCAAACGCTTCGGGGACATGATGTTGTCCAGAGCCGGCCTGGAGGAGCGGGTCGAGCGGGTCATGCACCTGACCCTGGCGCGGGAGATGGGCCGCATCGAACGCAACGTCAATTTTCTCGCGTCCACCGGCGCGACGGCGCCATTCATTGGGCTGTTCGGCACCGTGTGGGGCATTATGAACAGCTTTCAAGCCATAGGCGCCACTAAGAACACCAGCCTTGCGGTCGTTGCGCCGGGCATCGCCGAGGCGCTGTTCGCGACCGCGCTGGGGCTCCTGGCCGCGATCCCCGCGGTGCTCGCCTACAACAAGCTTTCCAAGGACATCGATATCTATGCGGGGCGGCTCGAAGGCTTCGCCGGGGAATTCCTCGCCATCCTCGCCCGCCAGTCCCACGAAAAGGACTGAGCGGCATGGCCGGCGTGCATCTTGAATTCCAGCAGCGCTACGGCCGGCGCCGGCGGGCGCGGCCGATGAGCGATATCAACGTCACGCCGATGATCGACGTGATGCTGGTGCTGCTGGTGATCTTCATGATGACGGCGCCGCTGTTGACCGTGGGCGTGCAGGTGGATTTGCCGGAGACCAGCGCCGCCCCGGTCGTCGGCCAGGACGAACCGCTGGCGGTCAGCATCGATGCGGGCGGGCAGATCTTTTTGCAAAAGACGGCGGTGGCGCTGGAGGAACTCGCGCCAAGGCTGGCGGCAATCTCGGGCGGTAATCCCGATCTGCGCATCTTCGTCCGCGGCGACAAAGCGATCGACTACGGGCGGGTCATGACGGTTGTGGGTGCCATCAACGCCGCAGGATTTCGGAAAGTCGCGCTGGTTACCGAAGTGGCGGGTGCGAAGGGAGGGACGACCGGCGGTGGCGCGCAGACGAGCGGCCGCGGGGCCGGGCGCGGAGAGAGAGCGCCATAGCGATGCGCAAGGGCCTCACGTTTTCCCTGGTCTTCCATGCCCTGATCCTGGTGCTGGCGTTGGTCAGTTTGACGTTCTCGACGCCGGACATGCTGCCCGAAGATGCCCCGATCGTGGTCGATGTCGTACAGGTCAGCGAAGCCCGAAATGCGCCACCGGCGCCGCCGGCAACCCCGGTGAAGCAAGCGGAGCCGGCACGATCCCAGCCGAAGCCCCCGCCGACGCCGGAGCCGGCGCCCCAGCCGGCGCCGGAGGCACGTGCGGTGCGCGAACCGCCGCCGCCGCCGCCGCCGCCGCCGCCGGAGACGGCCGCACCGCCGCGCGCCGAGCCCGCGCCGCCCCCTGAGCCCAAGCCGGTGGTGCAACAACCCAAGGCCGAGCCGAAACCTCCGCCGAAGCGCCGACAGGAGGTCGTCGCGCCGCCGCCGAAGATTGCGCCTCAAGAGAAGAACAAGGCGCCGGCGCCGCCGCGCAAGCCTCCCGCTGTCGCGGCGGCCCCGCAAGCCCCGAACGAAGACAAAGCCGACGCCGGCGCCGATTTCGCGTCCGTGCTGAAAACTGTCGAAGCAATGAAGCAGCGACCGCCGGAAGCGCCTCGCGACAGGCAAGACAAGAAGGAGGCGGCGGTTGCCGAGCCTCGGGCGCACCCGCGACCGGCAACGTCGTTCGAGCAGCAGATCGCCGACGCCCTGGCGGTGAGCACCCGCGGTGAGCACGACCCGGATCAGCCGATCAGTATCAGCGACATCGACGGGGTGCGGAGGCAGATCGAACGCTGCTGGAACGTTCCGGCGGGAGCGCGGGACGCCGAAGGTCTGGTGGTCCGCATTAGGGTCGAAATGAACCCGGATGGCACGCCGCGCACCGCATCCATCGTCGACGACGGCGGGCGCTCCGACGGGTCCTATCGTACCGCCGCTGAAAGCGCCCTGAGGGCGGTGTTGAATCCGCGCTGCCATCCATTCAGACTGCCCCCGGAAAAATACGGGCAGTGGAAGTCCATGACCCTGGTGTTCAACCCGAAGGAGATGTTCGGCACATGAAAGCGTTCGGCAGCAGGCCCTTCGGCCTGTCGCTTCTGTTGTTCGCCGCCCTTGTGCTTGCGGTTCTGGCCATGTCGACCGACCGCGCCGGGGCCGAACTCAAGATCGACATCACCCGCGGGGTCGTCGAGCCGATCCCCATCGCCATCACCAGTTTCGGGGGGAAACGTCCCGTCGAGGCCGGCTACGGGCGGGACGTGAGCAGCGTCATCGCCGCCGATCTGGAACGATCGGGCCTGTTCAAGCTGGTGGACCCCGCCGCTCATATTCAGATAGACATGCCGCTCGAAAGCGAGCCGCAGTTCTCGGACTGGCGGATCAGTGGGGCACAGGCGCTGGTTCATGGCCGTGCGCTGGTGGAAGAAGGTCGCCTGAAAATCGAATTCCGGCTGTGGGACGTGTTGGCCGAGCAGCAGATGGTCGGCCGCGTGTACTCGACCGCGCCGGCCAACTGGCGCCGCATCGCCCACATCATCGCCGACGCGATCTACAAGCGAATCACCGGCGAGGGCGGCTACTTCGACACCCGCATCGTCTACGTCGCCGAGTCCGGGTCGCAGATGAAGCGCGTCAAGCGCCTCGCGATCATGGATCAGGACGGCGCCAACCACCGCTTTCTCACCGACGGCTCCGACCTGGTGTTGACGCCGAGATTCTCGCCGACATTGCAGGAGATCACCTATCTGTCGTACCGCGGCGGCTCGCCGCGCGTTTACATTTACAACATCGACAGCGGGCGACAGGAGATCGTCGGCGGCTTCCCGGGCATGACGTTCTCGCCGCGATTCTCCGCCGACGGCACGCAGCTCGTGATGAGCATGGCGCAGAACGGCAACTCCGACATCTACACCATGGATCTCCACACCCGCGCCGTACGGCGCTTGACCACCAGCTCGGCCATCGACACCTCGCCGAGCTTCTCCCCGAAGGGCGATCAGATCGTGTTCAACTCGGATCGCGGGGGCAGCCAACAACTCTACGTCATGGACGCCGACGGTGGCAACGTACGCCGCCTGAGCCATGGCGCTGGACGCTACGCGACTCCGGTGTGGTCACCCCGCGGCGACATGATCGCCTTCACCAAGATCAACAATGGCCGATTCTACATCGGCGTCATGCTGCCGGACGGCACGGGCGAGCGGCTGCTGACGGAGGGCTTCCACGTCGAGGCCCCGACATGGGCGCCCAACGGACGGGTGCTCATGTACTTTCAGAAAGATCCAACCAACGCGGGCGGCGGCGGCGGTCGGTCGCGCCTCTACACGATTGATCTCACCGGCCGCAATCAGCGCGAGGTGCCGACGCCGCTCGACGCGTCCGACCCGGCGTGGTCGCCCTTGATTCCTTGAGGTGCGCGGCCTATCGTCGGACACGGATAACGGATGGTCAGGACGTGCCGGCGTCCGCCGTCGCCGCGACGATCCGGAGACGCCGCTGTCTAGAATCGCGCTGAAGATCCTCTTGCCGCTGGACGACGACGTGATCTGGGCGACTTGATCTGGGGGAGAAGACATGCGTTTCGCAACGGTCCTGTTCTGCGCCGCTCTGACAACCCTCGCTGGATGCTCATCACCCCTTGAGGACACGGCGGGCGCGGGAGCGGGGGGTGTCGCCGCTTCCAGTCCGGGGGACGCATCGGGAGCATCGGGAATGGGCGCGACCGGCGTCACCGGAGCGCCTCTGGACGACGCGACGGCCAACGCAGTACAGCAGAATCTGGCGGCCACCGGAGATCGGGTCTACTTCGACTTCGACAGCTATGCGCTAACGCCTGAAGCGCGCGCAACCATCGAGCAGCAGGCGGCATTGCTCAATCGCACGCCCTCCGTCTCCGTCACCATCGAGGGCCACGCCGACGAACGCGGTACGCGCGAGTACAATCTCGCGCTCGGCGATCGCCGGGCCAACTCGGTCAAAGACGCTCTCATTTCCTACGGGGTCAGTCCGGGACGCATCGATACCCTGTCCTACGGCGAGGAACGCCCTGAGGTGCTCGGCTCCAACGATGCCGCATGGGCGCGCAACCGGCGCGCGGCGACGACGGTCACCGGCGGCCGGGCGGGTAGCTAGTGGGGTTGCGCTGCAGGCGCGGCCGCGGGCTCCTGTGCGTCGCCGTTATCGTTGTCACCACCGCTGTGGCCGCGCTGGCGTCCGGTGCCCAGGCGCAAGGATCGCGGGCCGGTACGGCGACGACGCCCGCTACGGTTCCGTCTGCAAGCTCTGCGGGGTCCGCCCTTGGTCGGCTGGATGAGCGTCTCAGCGCTCTCGAAACCGAACTGCGGACGACCACCGGCCGCGTCGAGCAGCTTTCATTCCGCCTTGACCAACTCAGCAACAGGCTCGAAACGGTGTTGAGCGACCTTGAGGTGCGGCTTCGTGCCGCAGACTCGGAGTCCCCGGCGCCCGGAGCGGCGGCGCCGGCCGGTGGCGCTGCATCCGCCGCAGCGGCTGGTGCCGGTCGCACGACCGAGCCACGGTCACAGGACACGTCCGCGGCCACGACGCCGCCCGCGTCAGGCGCTTCACCACGTCCCGCCGACGAGGCGCCACCAGCGCCTGCCGGCGCTCTTCCGGATGCACCGCCTGAGCAGCAGTACGCCTACGCCTTCGACCTGCTCCGTCAGACCAACTATGCGGCGGCCGAGACGGCGTTCAAGTCCTTCCTGGAGCGCCATCCTGACGACGAACTGGCCAACAACGCCAGCTACTGGCTCGGCGAGACATATTATGTGCGCAAGGACTACGTGAAGGCCGCCGAAACCTTCCTTGACGCCTATCAGCAGCACAAGAGCGGGCCGAAGGCGCCGGACGCGCTGCTAAAGCTGGCAATGTCACTCGGCCAACTCGGCAAGAAGGCCGAAGCCTGCACCACGCTTGGGGAATTGAACCGCGCCTTCCCACAGGCATCGGAACGGGTCAAGAGCAAGGCGCGCGAGGAAGGAAGCCGCCTCGAATGTCGCTGACCGGCCGCTGACGACGATTGTTCCTAAGGCGCTTGGACGCGATTTCGCCGAGGCCATGTCGGCGTTCGCGCCTTACGAACGCCGACCCCATCTCGCTGTCGCCGTTTCCGGCGGCGCCGACAGCCTCGCCCTCTGCTTCCTGGCCCAGTCCTGGGCCCGCGAGTGTGGCGGCCGCATCACCGCACTGACCGTAGACCACGGCTTGCGGCCGGAATCGGCGGCGGATTGCGTCCGCGTCCGCGATCAGCTAGCCCGGTTCGGCATCGACGTGGTCGTCCTGACCTGGGCCGGCCTCAAACCGGTCCGATCCATCCAAGGCACGGCGCGCCGCGCCCGCTATGGCCTGATGACGGCGTGGTGCCGTAGCGCCGGGGTGCTGCACCTGTTGCTCGGCCACCACCGCCGCGATCAGGCGGAGACGGTGCTGTTGCGTCTCGCCCGCGGCAGCGGCCCGACAGGGCTGGGGGCCATGGCAGCGGTCGTGGAGACTCCCGCGGTACGCGTCCTTCGCCCCCTACTGACGGTCGATCCCGGCCGCCTGCGGGCGTTTCTGACGGATGCAGGGCATCGATGGATCGAGGATCCCTCCAACGTGGATACGCGATTTGCCAGGACACGGGTTCGTGCCGCCTTGCCGGCCTTCGCCGCCGCAGGTTTTACGCCGCAGGTTCTCGAACGTTTCGCACGACGGCGGCGGCGGGACGCGGCGTCGCTCGCCGCAGCCGAGTCGGCGCTGTTGGCGCAGGTGTGCCGGCTCCATCCGGCCGGGTTCGCCTGGCTGGAGCGGGCGCCGCTGGCGGCGGCGGTAGCACCGGTCGCCTTGCGGGTCGTGGGATGGGTCCTGACCTTGATCGGCGGGCGCGCCTACCGTCCGCCGGCACTCAAGCTGACCCGGCTGCTGCAGGAGATCGTTGCCGGAAACGCAGCGGCTGCCACCCTTTGCGGTTGCTGCGTGCGCCGCGAAGGCGAGCGGCTGCTGGTGTGCCGCGAGGCTCGTAATTTGCCGGCGCCGGTGCGCATCAGCGGCGAGCATTGCGGACTGAAGCTGGCCTGGGACAACCGCTTTGCGTTCTGCTTGACGGGCTCGATCGACGGTCTCGCCGATCCGGTATGGCTGGCGCCGCTCGGGCGCGACGGGTGGCGGCACATCCTGGCGGTACGGCCGGATCTCCGCAATGTCCCGTTGCCGGCGCCGGCGCGGGCGGTGGCGCCTTCTGTCTTCGATCGTGACGGTCCGTTCGACGTGCCGCACTTGAGCTTCCGCCGCGATCACGTTTCGGCTCCCGACATCGCTTTCGCGTTCATTCGGTTGCGCCCGGTTTCGCCCTTCGAAGATCATGGTGGTTCCTTGTGATCGGCGATTTAAGTATTATGTCATGTCCAAGCTCCGATGCTGGCATTGCGGCTCCTGGCATTCCTTGACCAGGGCGGTAGAAGAAAGGGCATGAAAGCGTGAATTTCAGCAAGAACCTTGCCTTGTGGGTCATCATCGCGCTGGCCGTGTTGTTCCTGTTTAATATGTTTCAGGGCACTGCACCGCGCGGCACCCAGCAGCCGATGGCATACTCAGAGTTCATCGAGCGCGTGGAAGGCGGCGAGGTTCAGGAGGTCACCATCAAGGGCCGGGAGATCATCGGCCGCTATCGTGACGGCCAGCCCCTGGCGACCTATGCGCCGGAAGACCCCAACCTGATTTCCAAGCTCGAGAACCACGGCGTGCAGATCACCGCGCAGCCGTCGGAAGAAGGGACGCCGACGATCTGGAGCGTTCTCATTTCCTGGTTCCCGATGCTGCTGCTGATCGGCGTGTGGATCTTTTTCATGCGTCAGATGCAGGCCGGCGGCGGAAAGGCGATGGGCTTCGGCAAATCGCGGGCGCGGCTGCTGACCGAGCGGACCGGGCGGGTCACGTTCGACGACGTCGCCGGCATCGATGAGGCCAAGCAGGAGCTGGAGGAAGTCGTCGAGTTCCTGAAGGACCCCCAGAAATTCCAGCGACTCGGCGGCAAGATCCCCAAAGGCTGTCTGCTCGTTGGCCCGCCGGGCACCGGCAAGACGTTGCTTGCGCGCGCCATCGCCGGCGAGGCCAACGTGCCGTTCTTCACCATCTCCGGCTCGGACTTCGTGGAAATGTTCGTGGGCGTCGGTGCGTCGCGTGTCCGCGACATGTTCGAACAAGGCAAAAAGAACGCGCCCTGCATCATCTTCATTGACGAAATCGATGCGGTCGGCCGCCATCGCGGCGCCGGCCTCGGCGGCGGCAACGACGAGCGGGAGCAGACCCTCAACCAATTGTTGGTCGAGATGGACGGCTTCGAATCCAACGAAGGGGTGATTCTGATCGCCGCCACGAACCGTCCGGACGTGCTCGATCCCGCGTTGTTGCGGCCGGGCCGTTTCGACCGCCAGGTTGTGGTGCCTAATCCGGACATTTTGGGCCGCGAGCAGATCCTGAAGGTGCACATGCGGAAGGTGCCGCTGGCGCCGGACGTCGACGCCCGCGTCATCGCCCGCGGCACGCCTGGGTTCTCCGGTGCGGACCTCGCCAATCTGGTCAACGAGGCGGCGCTGCAGGCAGCGCGGGTCGGCCGGCGGGTTGTCACCATGGCGGACTTCGAGGCTGCCAAGGACAAGGTGCTGATGGGTGCCGAACGCCGCTCCATGGTGATGACCGACGAGGAAAAGCGCCTCACCGCCTACCACGAAGCCGGTCACGCGCTGGTTGGGCTCCATGTGCCGAAGCACGACCCGCTGCACAAGGTCACCATCATACCGCGCGGTCGCGCCCTTGGCGTGACCATGTCCCTACCGGAGCGAGACCGCTACAGCCATTCCAAGGTGGAGCTGGAGAGCCGGCTGGCGGTCATGTTTGGCGGACGCGCCGCCGAGGAGATCGTTTTCGGCGCAGACAACGTGACCACCGGGGCCGGCAACGACATCAAGCAGGCGACCGACATGGCGAGGCGCATGGTAACCGAGTTCGGATTCTCGGAAAAGCTGGGTCCGTTGCGCTATACAGACAACCAGGAAGAGGTGTTTCTCGGTCATTCGGTGACGCAGCAAAAGCTGGTATCGGACGCGACCGCGCGTCTGATCGACGAAGAGGTGCGGCGCCTGATCGACACGGCCGAGGGCACTGCGCACGATATCCTGAACTCCCATCGCGAGGACCTGGACAAGGTGGCCGAGGCGCTGCTCGAATACGAAACGCTCAGTGGCGAGGACGTGCGAGCCTTGTTGCGCGGCGAGCCGATCTTCCGGCCTGCGCACGTCGATGAACCGCCTCGGAAGGACAGCGGTCGCCGCAGCTCGGTTCCGTCGAGCGGGTCGGTCAAGGGCAAGGCACGACCGGCCGGCGGTCTTGAAGCCGAACCCCAGCCGGGTCAATAACCGCCCCTGTCCTCGGAGGCTATGCGGCGCCTGCGGTAGCCATGCCTGAAACGGGGGACCGGCGCGGCGGGGCGCCAGCGGCTTTTGCCGGCGTCGCCCTTGACCGGCCACGGCTGATGGGGATCGTCAACGTCACCCCCGACAGCTTTTCGGATGGCGGCGAGACGTGCGACGTGGTTGCCGCGGTTGGCCGCGGCCACGCGCTGGTCGCCGACGGAGCGGATGTGATCGATGTGGGCGGCGAGTCGACGCGGCCCGGCGCTACACCAGTAACCCCTGAAGCAGAATTGCGCCGCGTCCTTCCGGTGGTGCGCGAACTGGCGTCGGCCGGGATCACGGTCTCCATCGATTCGCGGCACGCGTCGACCATGGCTGCCTGTCTCGATGCCGGTGCGTCGATCGTCAATGACGTAAGCGGGCTTTCTGGCGATGCCGCCGCCATGGGCGTTGTCGCCGACCGGGGCGCCCACGTCATCCTTATGCACATGCAGGGCGATCCGCAAACAATGCAGATGGCGCCGTTCTATGAAGACGTGACGGGTGAAGTTCACGCTTGGCTGGCGGCGCGAGTGGCGGCATGCGAGGCGGCGGGCATTCCGCGCGCGCGCGTGGCGGTCGATCCCGGCATCGGGTTTGGGAAGACAACCGAGCACAATCTGGCTATTCTGACGGGGCTGGGTGCCTACCGCGAACTCGGCTGCGTGGTTGTCCTGGGTGTCTCTCGCAAAGGTTTTATCGGACGCTTGAGCCGCGGCGAACCACCGAGGCAGCGGGTCGCCGGCTCGGTGGCGGCAGGCCTTTGGGCGGCGGCCCAAGGCGCTCATTTCTTGAGGGTCCATGACGTTTTCGAAATGCGGCAGGCGCTGTCTGTGTGGCAGGCTCTGGCGGATGTGGCCGGTGTCGATACCGGGACTCGGGATCACGCGGTTCATCCATAGCCGGGTTGTGTCACAACTAAAAAGTGCGTATATTGCGTTGGAGCTACTCTGCACACAGGGGCGGGTCATCAAACCATGAAACGGCGGTTATTCGGAACGGACGGAATCCGCGGGACGGCCAACTGCGAGCCGATGACGGCGAGCACTGCGCTCCGCGTCGGCATGGCGGCGGGGCTTCATTTCCGCCGCGGCGCACACCAGCACCGCGCCTTGATCGGCAAGGACACGCGGTTGTCCGGCTACATGCTGGAGCCTGCGTTGACCGCCGGCCTTATCTCCATGGGCATGGACGTGATCCTTGTGGGGCCGCTGCCGACGCCGGCGGTGGCGCTGTTGACGCGCTCAATGCGCTGCGATCTCGGCTTGATGCTGTCTGCCTCGCACAACCCCTACGAGGACAACGGCATCAAGCTGTTCGGCCCGGATGGACACAAGCTCTCGGATGAGGTCGAGAGTGCGATCGAGGCGCACATCGCCAATGGCATGGACGAGCAGCTGGCCGCACCCGGTCGCCTCGGCCGGGCCCGCCGCCTGGAGGACGTCAAGGGCCGTTATGTGGAGTTCGCCAAGCAGACCTTCCCGAAGGGGCTCACGTTGTCCGGGCTTCGCATCGTTCTTGACTGCGCCAACGGGGCCGGTTACCGGGTCGCGCCGGAAGTGCTGTGGGAACTGGGCGCCGAGATCATTCCGATCGGGGTGACGCCGGACGGCTGCAACATCAATCAGGATTGCGGATCGACGGCGCCTGAGGAAATGCGCCAGAAGGTCATTGAATATCGCGCCGACTTCGGCATTGCCCTGGATGGCGACGGCGACCGGGCGGTGATGACCGACGAGCACGGCAACCTCATCGACGGCGACCAGGTCATGGCGATGATCGCCGACACCTGGAATTCGAGCGGCCGCCTGAAAGGAAACGGCGTCGTCGCAACGGTGATGTCCAATCTCGGCCTCGAGCGCTTCCTGCAAGCACGGGGGCTGAAGCTCCAGCGCACCCAGGTCGGCGACCGCTACGTGGTCGAACACATGCGCAAACACGGCTTCAACATTGGCGGCGAGCAGTCCGGGCACATCATTTTCAGCGACTACACCACGACGGGCGATGGCCTGATCGCCGCCTTGCAGGTTCTCGCGGCCGTCACTCGAGCGCAACGCCGGGCGAGCGAAGTATGCCGGGTCTTCGAGCCGCTGCCGCAACAGCTCCGTAACGTGCGCTACAACGGCGGCCAGCCCCTCGACGGCGACAAGGTCAAGAAAGCCATCGCCATGGGCGAGAAGACGCTCGGCACCGGCGGACGGCTGTTGATCCGCAAATCCGGAACCGAACCGGTTATCCGCGTCATGGCCGAGGGCGAGGACAGCGTCGTGCTCGCGAGGATCATCGACGACATTTGCACGGAGATCCAACAAGCGGCTCATTGACGTCGCGAAGGCGCGGGAGCAGCGCGTTGGACGGCAGAGTCCTCATCGTCGCCGGATCGGATTCAGGAGGCGGCGCCGGCATTCAGGCGGATCTGAAGACGGTCACGGCGCTCGGTGCGTTCGGCATGTCGGCGGTGACGGCGCTGACCGCCCAGAACACCGAGGGCGTGTTCGGCATCCATGACGTGCCGGCCGAGTTCGTGGCCGAGCAAATGGGCGTGGTGCTGCGAGACATAGGCGCCGACTGCGTCAAGATCGGCATGTTGCACCGGCCGGAGATCATCGAGACCGTGTGCGCGGTATTGGAAGCCGAAGCACCATCGGTGCCGGTGGTGGTCGATCCTGTGATGGTTGCCAAGGGTGGGCACAAGCTTCTGGCCGAGGATGCTGTTTCGGTGCTCAAGTCCCGCCTCATCCCCATGGCGCGCATCGTGACCCCCAATCTTCCCGAGGCCGTGGTGCTGGCGAATGCTTGTGCACCGAGCGCCAATGAGGACCTGCAGCTCGATCCTTGGCGTCTCGCCGGAGCGGTGCTGGCGCTCGGCGCGGAAGCGGTTCTGGTCAAGGGCGGCCACGCGGAGGGCGACGAGGTCGTCGACGTGCTGATGGACCGCAAGGGCGTACGGGAGACGTTTCGCAGCCGCAGGCACGATACCCGCAACACCCACGGCACCGGCTGCACCCTCGCTTCGGCCATCGCCGCAGGCCTCGCGCAGAACCTGAGCTTGCGGGACTCGGTGCAGCGAGCGCGCGCCTACGTTTGGGAGGCGATCCGGACGGCCCCGAACTACGGTCGCGGGCATGGCCCCCTGAACCACGCCCACACCGTCCGGCGCTTTAACTCCACGGACGCGTCGTAGAGGAATTCACCCTCGCTCGCAGCGGGTGAGGTCAACCGGCGCAAGAAAACGCCAGAAGCTCATCCGCCCTGTTTCCTGCCGGTCTCATAGCCTTGGCGAAAGGCTCTTTCTTCCGTCTGCTTGTGCTGGTCCCACAAAAAGCCGCCGGCCAGCCCAGCCGCGCCGCCGATCGCTGCGCCCATCGCCGCGTTGCCGGCCAAAGCGCCGATGACGGCTCCGCCGGCCGCCCCACCGGCCCCACCCGTCAGCGTCCGCTGCTGGGTATCGGTCATGTCTGCGCATCCCGCGAGAAGCGGGAGTGCGACCACAGCGGCGCCAAGCCGCAATCTGATGTTCATCGTTTCTGCCCTGACCTTATTCATTTCGCGCAAGGATTAAAAGTCATTTCGCGCAAGGATAAGTCTCCGCCAGATAACGGAAGAGAACATCCATCGCTTCGTTCTCCATGTACTGGGGATGCTTCTTCGCCCACTTGACAAAGTTTTCGATGACGGCCGTCCGCGTCGGGAACGGCTCCTTGAAGCACACGAATTCGCGCTCGGGATTGGCCAGGGCTTCTATTTTATAGTAGTGATAACCGCCGGAGCCGAAGCCGTGACAAAAGTGGATCGCCGCCACGTAGTTGGGGTTGGACGGATCCGCGCTGCACAGCGCGACCAGATCCTCGGCCGTGTCGACCGTGAAGTTTTCGGGCGAGGCCGCCTCCGCGTCGAGCGTCAGCAACATCATCCCGAGAGCAGCAGCAAGCAGCAAGCGCATTATTCTCTCCCTGATTACCCATGGTGCCGCGCTTTCGTGCGTCACCGACCCCTATAAGCCAACCATCGTCCGTGTCCCGCTCCTCTTCCATCACATGGTTGGAAGCAGCAGGGTACATCATGTTGATCTTTGCCGCTGACGGCGTGCGACGCAAGCGCAACCTTCGGCCGCGGGCCGGTTTCTGCATCCGGTCAGGACGGCGGCGGCTGGTGGAGAAAGCCCGAGAGCACGATGGCGACGGCCGCCAGTGCCGCCGCCAAAGCAAAGCTGACGGCAAATCCGCCGGCGGCGTCGGCCGCCAGTCCGGCAATGGCTGGGCCAACGATCTGTCCGATGCCGAATACCACCGTTATCGTGCCAAAGCCGGCGGCGGCGTGATCCGCCCCCATGTAGTCGCCGACCGCGGCCGCCATGATTGACGGGATGCTCCAGGCGGCGATGCCGAACAAGGCTATGGACAGAAACAGGAACGCATCCGACAGCGGCGCGCTGGCGAGCCCATAGGCCGCCATGTGCAACGCGAACACCACCATGAGCCCGGCGCGGCGCCCGATGATGTCCGACAAAGACCCGAACACCGGGCCTGACACTAGGCTCAAGATCCCGAGCCAGGACCAGAAGGCTCCCGCCGTCGCATCCGGAAAGCCGTGGTCATCGATCAGGCTGGTGACGATGAACGTCGCGTATATAACGTATGACGCCCCGAACAGAAAATAGATGGCGCCGAGGTGGGCGAGGGTCCGTCGCCGCAGCGCGCCGGCGCGCCGGTCCGCTTCGGCGTCGCCGCCCGCACCAGCGGCGTGCGCGCCACGGTCAGCGCCGCCAAATGGCGCGAGGTCATGTTCTTCCGGCCGATGGCGCACCAGAAGCCAGCACACCGCGGCGACGGCAAGAACGATGGCGCCGAGCGCCAGCCAGGCGCCGCGCCAGCCATCGCTCGCCCCGCCGGCAGCGAACGCCGGCACCAGAGCGCCCGACAGGATGATCGCGAAACCATTGCCCGAAACGATCAGCCCGGCGGCCTTGCCGCGATGGCGACGGGCGAACCAGAAGGATACCAGCGCCATCACCGGCACGTTGGCGGCGCCGCTGCCGAGGCCGGTGATCACGTACAGCGGCAGGAGCCCCTGAAAACCATGCGTCAGGCTGATCGCCATCATCGATGCCGCGACCGTCACCAAGCCGACGACGATAAGAAGCCGCGAGCCGAACCGGCGCGACAGCCACCCTGCGGCCATCACCGCAATGGTGTACCCGACGAGGTTGCCGGAACTGACGAACCCCATCTCGGCATAGGTGAGCCCGAGGTCGGCGCCCATCGGCGGCAGCAACATTCCGAGCGCGAAGCGGCCGATGCCGATGCAGGCGAACACGGCCAAGGTGCCGGCTGCGACCACGACCCAGCCGTAGTGAACGTCCCTCAGGGCAACCATCCGCTCCCTCCCGCCTTACGGGACGTGGGAACGGCCGAAGCCGACTACTGTCTCGCCGCCCGGCCGGGCCCGCGCGGAACAATAAACGGTCGCGACGGCGGCATCAAACCGATCCCGGGTCTATGATCGTATCGGAGGGCGAGAGTCC
This sequence comes from Rhodospirillales bacterium, assembly GCA_016710335.1. Classification (NCBI taxonomy): domain Bacteria; kingdom Pseudomonadati; phylum Pseudomonadota; class Alphaproteobacteria; order Rhodospirillales; species Rhodospirillales bacterium. Next base: position 491,321 of record JADJXQ010000002.1, on the reverse strand, counting down.
GTCCGTGCCTGGTGCACCGGAATGGATCGCTGCACTAGTGCACGGACCCATTCGGATGATTCAGTCGAATGGGTCTGAGTGTGCACGAGAATCAAGAGTCGCGTGCAGCAACGGTGCATTCTTTGACTGCACCGCTGCACTAGTGAGCCTCAGCCGGCGTCGTCTCGGGCAGCGGACACGATACGCCGGTGCCGCCATGGCCGCAGTAGCCGCGGGGGTTCTTGGCCAGGTACTGCTGATGATGGGCTTCTGCGTAGTAGAACGGGGGCGCGTCGCAGATCTCAGTGGTGATCGCGTCATATCCCGCGGCCGCCAGTCGGTTCTGGTAGGCGGCGCGCGACGCTTCAGCCACGTTTCTCTGATGCTCGGAGAACACATGGATGACGGATCGGTACTGGGATCCGATATCGTTGCCCTGGCGCATGCCTTGGGTCGGGTCGTGCATCTCCCAGAACGTCTTCAGAAGCGTCTCGAACCCCATCACCGCCGGATCGAAAACGACCAGGACCACCTCTGCGTGTCCGGTGCGACCGGAGCACACTTCCTCATAGGTCGGGTTCGGGGTGAACCCGCCAGCGTAGCCGACCGCTGTCGTGTAGGCGCCGGGAGCCTGCCAGAAAAGCTTCTCCGCGCCCCAAAGCACCCAGCGCCGAGCACCGCCTGCTCCATCGTCTCCGGAAACGGCGGGGTCAGCGGAGAGCCGAGAACGTGGTGCCGGGCAGGGATGGGCAGCGGCGTGTGGCGACCGGGGAGCGCAGTGGACGCGTCCGGCATGTCTATCTGCTTGTTGAGTGAGAACCACATGATGCAGGCCTTCAACTGGATTTCCACGTGGCGCCGTTCGGCGCGCCACCTCAGCTTCATGTGGGGCGGCGCGCCGGCGAGATCAAATCCGATATCAGGGCGCTGCAGGCCCGGTTACAGGGGGACACCCTGCTCCGCCGGCATCCGGCGCAGCAGGGACCTCCTGTTTCGGGCACGCGGTCTCGAGCCATCGGCGGAAAAGCAGAAAGAACAAACGGCTCGGACGCCGTTCAGTTATCCGCCACCGCCCGAACGAGACGCACGATGGCCATGATCGCCTTGGATTTATTCGGCGGCGCGAACCGAGCCAGTTCCGACAAGTCCGCGGCTACGTAATGCAGTCCCGCCTGATACGCCCCGTGAACGGCGCCTGACGAATGCTCAGTATCTGCGGAAGCGAGTGATCCCGGGAAGAACTGGAAGTCGGGGTTGTGTTCGGACAACTGCGTCAGTGTAGGTTGCTTGCTCATGAGGATCTCCTATCCCTCTGGAAGGTTCACCGTATCTGCGCCCTACTCCCCACAGACGCATCAATCTCGATGATCGAACGGCGCATCGCCCGCAGTTGTCGCGGCTCCTGTCACGGACGCTGCGGTGATGCTTCATTAGTCGCTTCCGGCTGCCCGGTTTTTTGTGGCCAGCCGGTGAACAGTTTCGTGCTTATCAAGCCGGGTCATCGCACCGTAATGTTGTTTACAAAGTCCCAGTCTACAACGTTGTTGCGACCCGGCCTCAAGCACAACCTGCTACTGCTGGTACGCTCGATAGTTGTTGCGGCGCAATCCTTGTCAAGAACGCGACGCCGCCCCAGCAATCAGCGTCAAACATACCCATTTGGGTTAGGGTATGCAAGATCGAGACGCATGAAAATGTTTCGGAACAGAAAAAAACGCTTTCTGCACTTAAAAGGTGCAGTAGGATTATTTAATCCCTTATTGGTGGCTCGCACGCCTACCGTCCGCGGGTGTCCGGGCTCGCATTCGACGCGCCCACGGCCCGCCCGCCAGTCGGGACGGCGCTTGAACCGCGGTCTGTCACCACCTACTGTGCCGGAAATCGAGGTTGTCCGCGGGGCGAGGAGGGAACGGTGAGGATCACTGGCTTTTTGTTGGCATCGGCGTTGCTTGTTACCGGGGCTGCGGTCGCGCAGGACACGCCGGATACGTTGAGCGAAATCAAGAAGCGCGGGACGATGGTGATCGGCTACCGCGACGATGCGCGGCCGTTCTCCTATAAGGGCGACGACGGGCAACCGACGGGCTACAGTGTCGATCTGTGCCGGAAGATCGCCGACGAGGTAAAGCGCGCCACTGGCCTCGAAACGCTCGACATCCAGTACAAGCCGGTACCGTCGGCCGATCGCATCGCGATGGTGGCAAGCGGCGATGTGGACATCGAATGCAGTTCCAGCACCCACACGCTGGAGCGACGCGAACAGGTCGACTTCACTCTCGCCACCTTCGTGACCGGCGCCGAAATGTTGACGGGAAAAGACTCAGGCATCAACGATATTGCGGATGTCGCCGGCAAGACGGTCGGGGTTCTGAAGGGGACGACGACCGAGGAGGGACTGACGGCCGCGCTCAAAGCGACCGCCGTTGACGCCGAGGTCAAGTCATTCGCAAGCCATGATGAGGGCATCGAAGCGCTCAAGAACAATCAAATCCAGGCCTACTTCGCGGACCGCATCCTGTTGCTGGGGCTGGCAAAGACCTTCCCCGATCCTTCCCAGTACCAACTCTCCGGGCGGTTCTACTCTTATGAGCCTTATGCGTTGGTGGTGCGCAAAGGCGACACCGCCTTCCGGCTCGCCGCCGACCGGGCGCTCTCCGAATTGTATCGATCCGGGGAGGTGTGGAAGCTCTACAGCAAGTACTTTGGCGAAGCCAACCCGAGCGAGCTTCTCGTCGCCCTCTATATCCTGAACGGCATTCCCGTCCGATAGGTGTCGTACCCGCGATGCGGCAGAAGCAGCAGGGCCGATGTGGAGCCTTGCGAAAAGAATGGCGGACTCCAAAATAAGCGACAGGATGGGAGCAGGGACAACCGCCCGCGTGGGACCTATATCGCAGCCACATCCGCGGAGTCTGGGTGATGTGGGAGGTCCGAATCATGCGACAGGCCTGGACACTCGCGGGAAGCGTGGCCGCCCGTCAGGCCGGTGTACTCATCGCCGTTGCTTTATTGCTGGTGGCCGCTTCGGCGGTCGTGCGCGCCGAGGATGCGTCGGTCGCGTTTCTCGGCCTTGGCAAGCTTTTCGGCTTGGAGGATGACGACAAAGACGGCGGCATCGAAGAGCCTCCGCAAGCCGATGGCATTGACTATACGGTGGACATAAAGGGCGTCGACGACAACAGCGGCTTGAAGAGCACGCTCGAGAAAAGCGCTCTGCTCAACTCCCTGAAGGACAAGCCACCGCCGATTCGAGCCGGGCTGGTGCGCCGCATTGAAGGCGACGTCGAACGGTTCAACACGGTTCTGCGCTCGGAAGGCTACTACTCAGGCGATGTCGCGTACGACCTGAACACCGAGAAGACGCCGGCCCAGATCACCATCACCGTCACATCCGGCCCGCCCTATACCCTCGCGTCGTATGACATGCGCTATGCAGAGAGCGGCGATGCCGGAGCCGCAGCCGGCGCTCCGCAAGTTCCGCCGCTTGAGGACCTTGGGCTCGCGATCGGCGATCAGGCCCGGGGCGCGGCGATCGTTGCGGCGGAAGGGCGGGCCATCGATCGGCTTCAGGACGAGGCCCACCCGTTCGCCAAGCAGGTCGACCGCAGGGTGGTGGTCGATCATGGCGCGAAGACGGTGGCGGTCGACGTGGTCATCGATCCCGGACCGCGCGCGGCGTTCGGGACAACCTCAGTCGAAGGTCTGGAGCGCGTCGAAGAGGATTACGTCCGCCAGTGGATCCCGTGGAAGGAGGGCGAACCCTACAGCGAACGGAAGGTCGCGGATCTACGGTCCGACCTGGTCAAGACCGGCTTGTTCGACAGCGTCGCGATCGACTATCCGCAGCAGCTCAACGCCGCCGGAGAACTGGACGCGACGCTCCAGGTGCAGGAAGGCAAGCCGCGGTCCATCGGCTTCGGCGTCGGGTATTCCACCGACCGCGGACCGGGCGCGAAGGTGTTCTGGCGCCACCGCAACCTGTTGGGGCGCGACGAGGACCTGGAGGTTTCGCTGGGTGGCGACCCTTTGCAGCAAGAGGGCTCGATTTCCTTTGTCCGCCCCAACCTGGGCAGGGAAGACCGCAACTTCTTCGCCGAGGCCCTGTTCAGGAACAACGCCACGGATGCCTTCGACGGGCTTGAAGCGAATGCGACCTCGGGGCTCGAGTGGCCGTTGTCGGAGCGATGGTCGGCGTCGCTCGCGGGCAGCATCGACTACAGTGATTTGACCGACAACGACGATCGTACCGAGAGTTTATTGTTCGGCGTGCCCGCCAGCGTGCGCTACCAGGGATCCGATGACGAGTTCAATCCGACCGAGGGCATTAACCTGGATCTGGCGGTAACGCCCTACACCGGCACGTCTTCGGAGAAATCGTTGCTGTTCAACGTCGCCGAGGGGACCGTGCGAGGCTACTACCCGATAGACGCCGATCGGCGCTATGTCCTTGCCGGGAGGTTGCGGCTGGGCTCGATCGTCGGCGAAGAAACCGAGGACATTCCCGCCAACAAGCGCCTCTATGCTGGCGGTGGCGGCTCGGTTCGCGGCTATGCGTTCCAGACCGTGGGGCCGCTGGATGCCGACGATGACCCGGTCGGCGGCCGCTCCAAGCTGGTGTTCAGCGCCGAGTTGCGCGCGCGGGTATGGGGCGACATCGGTGTGGTGCCGTTCGTCGACGGCGGCAACGTCTATGACTCCGTCCTGCCGGACTTTTCCGACCCCGTGCTGTGGGCAGCCGGCCTCGGGCTCCGCTATTACACCGGCGTCGGGCCCCTCAGGTTCGACGTGGCCTTTCCCATCAACCGCCGGGACGGTGTCGACGACTCATTCCAGTTCTACTTCAGCATCGGCCAGGCTTTCTGAGGTGCGCGCACTTCGCGTCCTGCGCATTGCCGGCATCATCTTTGGCGTCCTCGTTCTGCTCGTCGCCGGCGCCCTGATCGGCGGATATTTCTACGTACAGTCGCCCTCGGGGCGAGAGGCTTTGGCAGGGCTGGTGTCGGACCTTGGCAGCACCCCCGGTGTCAGCGAAATCTCGATCGGTGAAATCGGGGCCGGCTTGCCCGCGCGCCTGGCCCTTGCGGATGTGGAGATGCGGGATCGCGACGGCGTCTGGCTCTCTGCCGAGAGGATGCTCCTGACCTGGAAACCGTGGGCGTTGTTCTCCCGGCAGCTCCATGTCACGGCGCTCCAAGCCAGCGGCATCGACGTGGTGCGCGCTCCGGTCGTTGTCGATGAGCCGGAGGAACCGGAATCCGAGGAAACCGGCTTCGCAATGCCGTCGCTGCCGGTCTCCGTCCGTGTCGACACGCTGGAGATCGCCGACCTCACCCTTGGCAAAGCGCTCGCCGGCGAACGCATGACCCTGCAGGCGGAGGGAACGCTGGCCGCGCCCCGCGACGGCGTGATCCGCACGGACCTCGCGGTGCGGCGCACCGATGCCGGCGGCGGCATCACCGTCGACGTCGCGGGCGCGTTCGACCCATCGACGGAGCAGCTTACGGTCAATGTCGAGGCGCAGGAGCCCGCCGGCGGGCTGGTGATGCGGCTCGCCGGCCTGCGGCCGTATCCGCCGTTCGCCCTCAGCCTCAAAGGGGACGGGCCCATTTCCGGCTGGCAGGGAAAGCTTGCAGCCAGCGGCGAAAACCTGTTCGCCGTCAACGCCGACATCGGCATCGCCAAGGCCGAGGACCTTCGCGTCCGTCTGACCGGTTCCGCCGACGTTGACGATCTGCTCCAGGATCCCGTGCGGCCCCTCGTCGGCGATGCGGTGTCGTTCGATTTCGCGGCGCGCTACCAGGATACGCGCGTGTTCCACCTCGAAGCCCTCGACATCGAGATGGTCGCCCTCGCCTTGACCGGCGGCGGGCGGCTCGATCTCGATTCCGAGGAGATCGGCGCCCACATCTCGCTCGAAGCCATCGCGCCGGAGCGGCTGTCAGCGCTGCTCGGTTCCGCCGCCATCAAGAGCCTGGACATCGAGGCTGACGTTGCCGGCGACGTGTCCGACCCGGATGTCACCGTTCAGGGGCGCATCGGCGCCCTGACCGCGCCGGGACTGGCGGCTGGCGCCTTCACCGTGGATGCACGTGTCGCGCCGGAAGTCGGGGAGAGCGATGGCGAGGACCCGGGTTCTCGCATCGTGAATGTGGACGTCGTCGCCACCGGGGTGACATCGGAAACGCCGGCGGCCGCTGCTTTGCTTGGCGACACCGTCACCGTTACCTTGCAAAGCGTTCTCAACGAGGCGGCGACGGCGATCGATATCCAAACCGTCAAGGTGACGGCGGCTGCGGTGCAGCTTGCCGGGCAGGGGCGCGTGGGCTTCGCGGAGGGGCCAACCCATTTCAGACTGAACGGCGGCATCGATGACCTGGCTGCGCTTGGCCCGGCGCTGCAGATGCCGCTTGCCGGCGTGCTCACCGTCGAAGCGTCCGTCGATGGCGACTTGGACTCGTCCGTCGATGGCGACATGGACACCTCCGTCGATGGCGACTTGGACTCGTCCGTCGATGGCGACTTGGCGGCATCGCGAATGACCGGATCGGCCGCCGTGCGCTTGACGGGCTTCTCCATGGGGCAGCCGGTTGCGGAGGCCGTGCTCGGCGCCGACGCGGCGCTGACCACCCGGTTCGCGCTGAAGGACCAGGGCACCGCCGTGGTGGAGTCCTTCAATCTCGACGCTCGCGCCTTCGACGTGACCGGCAGCGCCCGCGTGACCGACGGATACTCCAAGCTTGCCGCCGCGCTGCAACTGGTTGTGGACGACCTGAAACCCGTCGGCGACGCCGTCGCGACGCCGCTGACGGGCCGGCTGGTGACCGACGTGACGGCCGAGGGCGCCGTCGCTGATCCGACGGTGACGGTGGTCGCCAACCTCACCGATGCCACGGTGCAGGACATCGCGGTTCCCACGGCGAAAACTACCGTGACCGCAGCCAACGCAGTGTCCGGGCCGCAGGGCCTGCTCACCGTCGTCGCCGAAACGTCCATGGCCGCGCTGGATGCGGCGACCCGTTTCGCGGTGGAGGAGGGGGAGCGGCTGCGGCTCACCGACATCGCAGCCAGGGCGCTGGGGGTTGAGCTTTCGGGAAACATGAACGTCCCGCTCGCCGGCGGCACCTTCACAGGCGACCTCGGCGCCGCCTTCCGTGGTGGCGACGGTGGCGTCACCGTCGCCGGCACCACGGCCCGTGGTCGTGCCGACCTCACCGTCCGCCTCCATGACGACGGCGGCAGGCAAGCGGCGTCCGTCGAACTCGACGGCTCCGGTCTCGCCGTCGTCCCCGAGGGAGGGGAGGCGATCCGCATCGGCCGGATCAGCGCCAAGGGCGCCGGGACCGACCTGCTCGGCACGCCCAGCGGCAAGGTGTCGCTGAGTGGCGGCGACATCGGCGCCGGCGCCGTCACCGTCGGCGCCGTCGACGCCGACCTCTCCGGTAGCGTTTCCGAGGCGCAGTTCAGAGTGGCGGCGCGCCTGACCGGCGAACCCAGCGGAACCGTGCAGACGCGCGGCACCGTGGCGATGGCCGACAACATCACCACCGTCACCATCGCCGGGCTCGATGGCGCCGTCGCCGAGGTCCCCTTCGCCCTGCAGCGTCCGGCGAACATCGTTATCGAGGGCGAGACGCTGACCGCCCGCGACGTGGCCTTGAAGGTCTCCGACGGCCTGATCACCGTCAACGCCCGGCAGGCGCCGGCGGAGAAGTCCGCACAGGTGCGTATCAGCGACCTGCCGCTTGCGGTGGTGCGGGCGGTGGCTCCAGGCGTCGACGTCGGGGGCGACCTGAACGCGAGCGCCGACGTGGTCACCGAAGGATCGCTGCTGGCCGGCAAGCTGGACCTCCGCGTCGACGGCATCGTCTACGGTGATCCCGCTTAGGACCTGCCGCCCCTCGCGGCGCGAATGAACGCGCGCTGGTCGGGCGGCGTCGTCAACGTGGACGGTCGGGTGCAGGGCGTCGGCGACAGCGATCTGGTGATGACCGGGCGGCTGCCGCTGAAGGTCGATGCGCGCACCATGGAGGTCGACGTGGGCGACACGACACCCATCGCCGCACAGGTCAACTGGCAGGGCGCCCTGCAGCCGCTGATCGAGGCGCTGCCCATCGACGGCCACCGGCTGAGCGGTGAAGGCAAGATCGACGTCTCCGCGTCCGGCACCATCGCTGCGCCGCGCCTCCGGGGTGCGGTCACCGTCGCCAACGGACGCTACGAGAACCTTGAATACGGCACGGTCATCGGCGGCTTGGACCTCGCCGTGCGCATGGACCCCAATCAGCCGGTCGAGGTAACGCTGTCCGGGACGGACGGCCGTTCCGGGCGCCTGTCGGGACAGGGGCGGATTCCGCTCGACAAGAGCCAGGGGGATCTGGATGTCAGCGTCGATGTCCGCGAGGCGACGCTGGTACGGCGTGACGATGTCACCGCGACCATCAACGGTGACGTGCGCTTCGTCCGGGGCTCGCAGCTTGCGACCCTGACCGGCCGCATTCAGCCGACGCGGATCGAAGCCCGCCTCGTCAACCGGATGCCGCCTTCGGTCGTCGACCTCAACCCGGTGGAGATCGACAAGGACGGAGAAGTCATCCGGGCGCGAGTCGAGCCGGACGGGGACGCCGCGATTCCGTTGGACCTGGATCTGACCATCGACATGCCGGGCAACGTGTTCGTCCGCGGCCGCGGGCTGGAATCTGAATGGAAGGGCAACCTCGCCGTCACTGGTCCGGCCAACGAGCCGCGGGTCAAGGGCAAGCTCGAGATCGTGCGCGGCGAGTTCTCGTTCGTCGGCACGACGTTCGATCTGACCAAAGGTGTGGTGGAGTTCGCGTCATCCCGCAAGATAGATCCACGCCTGGACATCATCGCCGAGCACAAGCGCGACGACATCACCGGCATCATCGCTGTCTCCGGGCTGGCCTCGGACCCCCAGATCGAACTGAGGTCGATCCCGGCGCTGCCTGAGAGCGAGGTTCTGCCGCGGGTCCTGTTCGGCAAGACCGCCGGCGAGATGGGGCCGGGGGAAGCCGCGCAGCTTGCCCTGGCGCTCGACGCGCTGCGAACCGGCGACAGCGGCTTGGTGGACGCCTCGCGCAACCTGCTCGGGGTCGATACGCTGTCGATCGACCCGGGCAGCGGCGACGGCGGCTCTGCGGTGCGCGCCGGCAAGAACATCGGCGACCGCGTCTACATCGAAACCAAGCAGGGCACCAAGCCGGGGACGACGGAGTACAGCGCCGAGGTCAAGATCACCGATCGCCTGTCCCTTGAAGCCGAGTTGAGCGAAGGCACCTCGGAAACCCAGGAGTTCATCGGCCTCAAGTGGCAGTGGGACTATTAGCGCCGGCGCAACGCCCCCTTAGTGTCGATGCCGCTCCCCCCACCCGGCGCGCCGTCGCGGATGTACGAGCCGGGTTGCGGATTTTGCATGGCAGGGTTGCGCCGGTATCGGTGGCGTATTGTACAGTCAGGATAAGTTAATAATCGCCGGTTGCCGCGGAGGGGCCGGCCCGCGGAGCACGAGGAAGCGGTTTCCGCAACTGCGGAACGGGGCCGGCGAGGATGCGGCCCGGTCCGCACAGGGAACAGGAGGTAACGATGTTGAATGTCCGTGACTTGATCCCATGGAGCCGTGACAGGGAGGTGGCCGTCGCGCGTCGCGATGTCGAACATCCGTTCTTCGGGTTGCAGCGCGAAGTGGATCGCCTCTTCGAGGATTTCTGGCGCGGCTTCAACGCACCGGCGCAGGCTCGCACGGGCGCCGGTTTGGGCGCGGTAGCCCCTCGGGTCGACGTCGCCGAAGATGAGAACGAAATCGTCGTCACCGCCGAGTTGCCCGGCATCGACGAGAAGGACGTTGAGTTGACCCTGGCAGACAACGCGCTGATCATCGCCGGCGAGAAGAAGGCCGAAACCGAGAAGAGCGGACAGGGCTACCGCTACACCGAGCGCTCGTTCGGCTCGTTCCGCCGCGCAATTCCGTTCGAGGTCGACGTTGTCGGGGACAAGGTCGAGGCGAGTTTCAAGAACGGCGTGTTGACCGTCACCCTGCCCAAGTCTCCCGAAGCCCGCGCCAGGGCCAGGAAGATCGAGATCAAGGGCCGCGACAGCGGCGGCGAGGAGCCGAAGCTGGTGTCCGACGCCGCGGAGAAATCGGTCGCGTAAGCGGGACGCACGTCAGCGGCGGATCGGCGGGCCGGCGATTGCCGGCCCGCTTGCTATGCGGTAACGGCGTCGCCTGCTGCAAACTGTCTTCCACACGCGCACTCGTGTGTGCGAAGGTTCCCTGCAATGGTGGGCGCGCAGGTCCCCGCCGGAAGCAGCGGGAAGGGAACAGCCTGATGAATCTGGAAAAGGTCCTTTTCGGCTTCTTTCTGATCTTGGCGCTGACCCTCAACGTCGGCTTCGTAATCGGCGACATCGAAAACCCCACCCACCACAGCGTCGTCGAGTTCTTTTTTCTGGTCGTCGTCAACCTCGTGGCGACCGGCCTCAAGCTCGGCGACCGCACCCAGATCGGCGCGCTGTTGCTGGCGACGAGCCTGGTCGCGGATCTGCAACTCATCGCCGCCACCGGCATCTGGGCGTTCGCGGCGCACGTGGCGGAGCCGGGCGTGACGGCGGAGGACATCGTCCATATCGTATCTCTCGCCACCGGCGCGCTCGTCGCCAACATCATCTCGGTCACCGTGTTCGTCGCCGAGACCTTGATGCTGCGGCGCTGAGGATCGCTGCGGGCGCCGCCCCATGGCCGGCTTCACGGGATCGCACCGGGTTCCCTACATCGTGCTGCGGGCCATGCGCCGGCCGCTGTTCGTGTTGGTCGCCGTCTATGCGGCGTCGATGCTCGGCTGGCGCTTGATCCCGGGCCCGGACGGCGTTCCCCTCAGCTTCTTCCACGCCTTCTATTTCCTGGCCTACACTGCGACCACCACCGGCTTCGGGGAGATCCCCTACCTCTACACCGACCTGCAGAGAATGTGGGCGATCGTCTCTCTCTACGCAGGCGTGATCGCCTGGGTCTACGCCATCGGCGCCATCATCCAGCTCATCCAGAACCCGCATTTTCAGCAGGCCTTGGCGGAGCGCGGGTTTGCCAAGCGCGTTGCGATGCTGACCGAGCCGTTCGTCATCGTCTGCGGTTTCGGCAACCGCGGCAGCCTGCTGACCCGCGGCCTGAGCGACGCAGGGCTTGCGGCAGTCATCCTCGATCGCGACCCGGATCGCATCCATGCCGTCAAGCTCCGCGACTACGCCGTACCGGCGGAGGCGCTGTGCGCGGACGCGCGCATCCCGGAGCGGCTGATCAAGGCCGGCTTGTTGCGAAGCCAGTGCCGTGCGGTGGTGGCACTGACCGACGACGAGGACGTCAACGCCAAGGTGGCGCTCGCCGCCCGGCTGCTCAATCCCCACGCCCGGGTGATTGCCCAGTTGACCAGAGACGAATACGAGGAGACGCTCGCCACCCTCGGCGGCGACATCCACATCGTCGACCCGTTCCACACCTTCGCCCGCTATCTGGGCGCCACCATTCACAATCCTCTCATCCACATGTTGAACGAATGGCTGATCGGGGCACCCAATGCGAATCTCGCCATGTACGCCGATGTCCCACGGGGGAAATGGATACTTTGCGGTTTCGGCCGCCTCGGCCGCGCGATCCATGCCACGCTGCAGGAACTGGGCATTTCCACCGTCGTCATCGGTTCCGGCATCCCGCCGACCGAAGCGAACGGCCGCGACATCATCGCCGGCCGCATCAACCAGAAGAACCTTCGGGCTGCCGGCATCGAGGACGCCGCCGGCATCGTCGTCGGCACGGACAGCGATTCCGACAACCTCGGCACGGTCCTCAATGCGCGGGCGTTGAACCCCAGGATCTTCGTTCTCGTCCGTCAGAACCAGCACCGCAATCAGGTGCTGTTCGACGCCGCCCGCGCCGACCTCATCATGCAGCCCACTCTGGTCAGCGCGCGGCGCATTCTGTTCCTCCTGACGGCGCCGCTGCTGCGCACCTTCTTCAACGAGATCCGCGAAAGTCAGGCGAAGGGCCACAACGAGTTCCTGTTGTCGGTGATCCGCGATCTTCACGACACCGTCGGCGGCAGGGCTGCGCCGCGGCTGTGGACCGTCCGCGTCGAGGAAGAGCAGGCGCCGGCCCTTGCCCAACTCCTCGACGAGGGCCATGCGATCACCTTCGACGACATCCTGAGTGATCCGGCCGATCGCAACCGGCGCGTCGCCTGCGTTCCGCTGGTTATTCGCTCCCAAGGCGCCATTCGCGTCATGCCGGACATCGACCACAGGATTCTTCGGGGCGACGAGATCCTGTTCTGCGGCCGATCCCAGGCATACCGCTTGGTCGACGCGACGCTCGCCAACCCATACACGCTCCGCTACCTGATGACCGGCGTGGAAGAGCCGCGCAGCCTGGTGCTGCGCTGGCTCGTGCGCCGCCACGCTGCAGCCAGCCGCGCCCCGGCTGAGCGTCTTTCCGCTGACGGTTGACAGGTGGCCGCCGAACCCGCCAACCTGCGCGGCATAAACGGCATAAACCGCATAAGCGATGACAAGGAGGGGACGATGGCCGGAGGAGGCATCTTCGAGGAGCACCTCGGGAAAACGCCGGCCAACTTCGAGACCCTGACCCCGCTTTCGTTCCTGGAGCGGGCGGCTTCGATGGCCGCCGGACGCACCGCCGTGATCTACGAGTCCCGCACCACGTCCTACGGCGACTTCGCGGCGCGCTGCCGGCGCCTGGCGGACGCACTCCGGCGGCGCGGACTCAAGTCCGGCGATACGGTCGCGGCGATGCTCCCGAACATCCCCGCCATGCTCGAATGCCACTACGGGGTGCCCGGTGCCGGCGCGGTGCTCAACCCCATAAACTATCGCCTCGATGCGGCGGCCGTCGCGTTCATCCTGGATCACGGCGAGGCCAGGGTGTTCATCGTCGATACGGAGTTTCGCGCCGTGGCCGAAGACGCGATGACGCGGATGACCGGAGAAACGCCGCAGGTCATCTGGGTCGACGACGTGCCCGGGCCACGCAATCCGGCCTCCGGCGGCACAAACTACGAGACCTTTTTGTCCGAGGGCGACCCCGCGGCGCCTTTCACGACCCCTGCCGACGAATGGCAGGCGATTTCGCTGAGCTATACCTCGGGCACCACAGGGGACCCGAAGGGTGTCGTCTACCACCATCGCGGCGCCTTCCTGAACGCCCTCGGCAATGCCCTGACGGTCGGACTGCGGCCGACCAGCGCCTACCTCTGGACCCTGCCCATGTTCCATTGCGACGGCTGGAGCTATCCGTGGGCGGTGACCGCTGTGGCGGCGACCCACGTCTGTCTCCGCCGCGTCGAGCCCGCGCCCATCTTCCAGGCCGTCGCCGACCACGGCGTCACTCATTGCTGCGCCGCGCCGGTGGTCCTGACCATGCTTATCCACGCTTCGGAGGCGGAAAAGGCGCCCCTCGCGCGCGTCTCCGGCCGCACCGTCAACATCGCCACCGGCGGGGCCGCTCCGCCGCCGGCGGTGATCGAGGCGATGGAAGCGATGGGGTTCCGTATCGCCCACCTCTACGGGCTGACCGAAAGCTATGGCCCGGCGACATACTGCATGATGCTGCCGGAGTGGGAAGAGCTGGATCTGGCGGCGCGCTCGGCCCTGATCGCGCGCCAGGGCGCACCGTATCCGACCCTTGCCGGCATGATCGTGGCCGACCCTGAGAGCGATCAGCCACTGCCGGCGGATGGCGAGACGCTTGGCGAGATCTATCTCCGCGGCAACACCATCATGAAGGGCTACGTCAAAAACCCGAAGGCGACCGACGCCGCGTTCCGGGGCGGCTGGTTCCACACCGGCGACCTCGGCGTGATGCACCCCGACGGCTATGTCGAGCTGAAGGACCGCTCCAAGGACATCATCATCTCCGGCGGCGAGAACATCTCGTCGCTGGAGATCGAGCAGGTCCTTTATCGCCATCCGCGGATCATGGAGGCGGCGGTGGTTGCCGCACCCGATCACAAGTGGGGCGAGACGCCCTGCGCGTTCGTGACGGCGACGCCGGGCGGGGATCCGTTGACCGCCGACGACGTGATCGCCTGGTGCCGCAAACATCTGGCGTCGTTCAAGGTGCCGCGCAAGGTCGTGTTCGGCCCCCTTCCCAAGACCTCGACGGGCAAGATCCAGAAGTTCGTGCTGCGCGAGCGGGCCAAAGCGCAATGACCCGAGACGTGTCCGAGCCGCTGATCAACCTTCGCCTGGACGGCCAGTGCGCTCTTATCACCGGAGCGTCTTCTGGTCTTGGCCGGCACTTTGCGCACCTTCTTGCCCGCGCCGGTGCTCGTGTGGCGTTGGCGGCGCGCCGGCTCGACGCGCTGGATGCGGTGGCGGCCGACATATCCGCGGCCGGTGGCGAGGCGATCGCCGTCGAGATGGACGTGACGGATGCCGACAGCGTTCGGCGCGGCGTGCTTTGGGCGGAAAAAGCCTTCGGGCCGCCGCGCGTCCTGATCAACAACGCCGGCGTTGCTCTGACCAAGCCGGCCCTGGAGGTCGACGAACACGACTGGGATCGGGTGGTCGACACCAACTTGAAGGGCGCGTGGCTGATGGCGCGCGGCGCGGCGGACCGTATGCGGGAGCATGGCGGCGGGGTCATCGTCAACATCGCATCGATCTTGGGACTGCGCGTTGCCGCCGGCGTCGCGCCGTACGCCATTGCCAAGGCTGGCGTGATCCATATGACCAGGGTGCTGGCGCTCGAGCTGGCGCGGCACGGCATCCGCGTCAACGCACTCGCTCCCGGCTACATCGAAACCGACCTCAACCGCGACTTCTTTGCGTCGCCGGCCGGGCAGGCGCTCGTCAAGCGCATCCCGCAACGCCGCCTCGGCGCGCTGGATGATCTGGACGGGCCGCTGCTGCTGCTCGCCACCAGCGCGTCCCGCTACATGACCGGCACGGTCGTGGTGGCGGACGGCGGTCACTTGGTGAGCTCCCTGTGAGGCACCCACTTCTCACCCGGCTTCGGAAATCTACATACCCCTCCCGATCTTGCGGAGAGGGAACGCCCCGCGGGAGCGGGAAGGTGAGGGCAGGGGCTCTCCGAACAAACATCAGCCTGAACCATCGCCGGCACGCGACGAAATGAGGAGCATATGGACTATACGCTGACGTCCGAGGTCGACGACATTCGCCGGCGCATCGGCGCCTTCGTGGCCGCGCATGTCCTGCCGCTCGAAGCGCACGCCGGCAATTTCGACCACCACGGCATGATCTCCGAGGCCGCGCTCGCCGGCCTGCGCCCGCGCGCTCGCGCCGAAGGGCTGTGGGCGCTGCAGATGCCGAAGGAGCGCGGCGGCGCCGGCGTCGGCTTTGTCGGCATGGCGGCCTGCTACGAGGAGATGGCGCGCTCGCCATTCGGACCGGTGGTCTTCAACTCGGCGCCCCCCGACGACGGCAACATGATGCTCTTGGACAAAGTCCTGCCGACGGAGGATCTGAAACACCGCTGGCTGCAGCCCATCGTCGATGGCCGGGTGCGCTCCGCCTTCGCCATGACCGAGCCGATGCCCGGCGGCGGCTCCGACCCGTCGGCGATGCTGACCACCGCCGAGCGCCGCGGCGACGTGTGGGTGGTGCATGGCCGCAAGTGGTTCATCACCGGCGCCGAGGGCGCGAAGCATGTGGTGCTGATCGCCCGCACTTCCGACGACCGCCGCCATGGCCTTACGGCCTTCCTCTACCACGCCGACCAGCCGGGCGCGCGCATCGAGCGGCGCATCCCGATCATGGGCCCGGAAGAGCACGGTGGCCACTGCGAGATCGTCTACGACGGGCTCGAGATCCCCGACGATAACCGGCTGCTTGAGGTCGGCGACGGCCTGAAGGTGACCCAGATCCGCCTCGGTCCGGCGCGGCTCACCCACTGCATGCGCTGGCTTGGCATGGCCAAACGGGCGCTGGAGATCGCCGGCGGCTACGTCCGCGAGCGCGAGAGCTTCGGCATGAAGCTGGTCGATCATGAAGGGGTGCAGTGGCTGTTGGGCGAGGCTGCAATGGACATCCAGATCGGGCGGATGCTGACCATGCACGCCGCCTGGAAGCTGGATCAGGGCGACTTCGCTCGCAAGGAGATCTCCATCGCCAAGGTCCATGTCGCAGACACCCTGCACAAGGCGGTCGATACGGCCATCCAGTTGTGCGGCGCCAAGGGCTACTCCAAGGATACGCTGCTCGAATGGATGTACCGCTACGCCCGCCAGGCCCGCCTGGTGGACGGTGCTTCGGAGGTCCACAAGATGGTGCTCAGCCGGTTCTTCATGAAGGAAGGCCGCGACTTCTGGCGGTGGGGCGTCTAGGCAATGGAGGACCGCAAGGAACAACTGGAACGTTTTCTCGCCGAAGCCGCCGGCGCCGATCGTGTCGCCATCGCCGCGCTGGAGCGCATGCCGGGCGGCGCCATCCAGGACAACTGGCGCGCCGACGCCGACATCGCCGGCGGCCCGTTCGCCGGCCGGCTGGAGGTGGTGGTGCGCGCCGATCCGGACGCGGTGCCGGCGGTCAGCCACGACCGCCGCGAGGAGTTCTTCCTGCTCAAGGCGGCCCACGAGGCCGGGGTCACGGTGCCGGAGCCACTGTGGCTGTGTGACGATCCGGCCGTGTTGGGGCGGCCGTTTTTCGTTATGCGGCGGGTGCGGGGCGTCGCCGCCGGCCATCGCATCGTCAAGGATTACAGCCTCGGCGGCGATCGCGCCTCGCTCGCAAACCGCCTCGGCGGCGAACTGGCGCGCATTCACTCGATCCGCCCGCCGCGGCCCGACCTAGCCTTTTTGAAGGTCCCCGACGAGCCGCCGGCCCTGGAGGCTGTCGGCGACTACCGCGCCCACCTCGATGCCCACGGCGAGCCGCGGCCGGCGCTGGAACTGGGGCTCGAGTGGCTGGAGCGGAACGCCCCGCCGGCCGGCGATGTGGTGCTGTGCCACCGCGACTTCCGAACCGGCAACTACATGGTCGACGAGTCAGGCATCACCGGAATCCTGGATTGGGAGTTCGCCGACTGGGGCGATCCGCTGGAGGACGTCGGCTGGTTCTGCGCCCGGTGTTGGCGGTTCGGCGCCGTGGACCGGCCGGCGGGCGGCATCGGCACCCGTGACGCCTTCTGCGACGGCTACGAACAGGTTGCGGGCCGGACGCTGGAGCGCGATCGCATTGGGTACTGGGAGGTGATGGCCCACATGCGCTGGGCGGTCATCGCCCTGCAACAGGCCACGCGTCACCTCTCCGGCGAGCAGACGTCGCTCGAACTGGCGCTCACCGGCCACATCGTCCCGGAACTCGAATTGCAGATCCTCGACATGACGGAGGAGGGGGTTCATGCCTGAACGGCCGTCCGGCGCGGAACTTCTTGAGGTGGCGCTGAAGGTGCTGCGCGAGCGTCTGCTGCCGCGTCTGCCGGCGGACTGTCGCTACGAGGCGCTGATGGTGGCCAACGCCATCGGCATCGCGGCGCGGGAAGCCCAGGCCGACACCACGCCCTTGCGGGCCGAACTGCAGCGTCTCGCCGGCCTCTACCACGAATCGGCGCCGCAACCGGAGCCCGCGACTCGGGCCGGACTCGTCCGCGCTCTGGAGACCGCCAACCGACGCCTGGCCCGGGACATCCGCGCCGGCAGCTTTAGCGGGCCCGAGCGCGGGGCGGCGCTTCGGGCGCACCTCCGCCTCACAATCGCGGATCAACTGGCGGTCTCCAATCCGAAGGTGCTGGGCTCCCGCTGAATACAGTGCGCGTTCACCAATCCTATACGGTTCGCCCGTCATTATGAGCGGGAGCACCACTTATGCGAGAACGCGCACATGGTCGTCATTCCGTTCCCCGGCTCGTCTCAGGGCCGCCCGTCGCCAAGGCCGCGCGGGCCGGCGGCGGCGTCCGCTCCCGCGATGAGCAAGCCGCTCGGCGTCACCGTCGAGGCGGCGCTGAAGGTTCACGCGGCCATCGTCGACGGATTGCGCAGCGGCGTTCTCCAGGACCGAGCGGCCGGGGCTCCGATGGCCCTCACCGACCTGCTCTGCGAGCAGTTCGGCCACGGCGGCATTTCCTGGGCCGAGATGCAGTTCGAAATCATCTACGGCGTCGATCCCTATACCTTCAGCGAGCATCTCGCCGCATACCGGCCCGGCGGCACCCGCGTCTCCTGATTGGGCGAGGCGACGGCGCTCGCGATCCTCAATCGGCCGCCGAGCCGCTCTGACGCGTCCATCCATCCGGTGTCGACGCGCTTGTCGGTCGTCAGCGTGTCTCGATTTTGCCGTTGACGATGACCTCCAGTTCGACCCCGGCCACGGTGATGCTGGCCTGGGCGGTGAGCGGGCTGTCCGGCAAGCTTCCGTTCTCCTCTGCGCTGCGTACTGCTTTCTCGATCTCGCGTTGCGCGGTGACGCCGATGGTCTTCAGAAACTTGCGCACGCTCATGTTGAGGGCGTCTTCGTTCATCGGCTGTTTTCCTTTGTCCGGATCAGACTGCCGCCACCAGTGGCAGGTTGACCAACAGGTTCTGCGGCTTGAGGCGAAAGCGGTGGTCTTCGGTCATCGCCATGGCGAGGTAGACCGGGCGGCCGTCCATCTCGGGGCTGACCGTGCGCCGGTCCTTGAACCGGAGTTGGAACAGGCCGAGCAGGCGGTACATGCGGGCCTCGTCCACCTCCCGCCCTTGATACAGATCATCGAGCACAGCGCTGGCCTGCGAATCCAGGCCTACATGCCAGCGCCAACGCTCATCACGGATCGACGCCGCCGGCTGAATGGCGACGGCGACGCCGAGGAAGTGCTGAACCCATATTTCCAGGACACGCGCCAGGGCGTCCTGTCCGAAGCGCGCCATCCCGGCGTCGAACACCATGTCGAACCGATCGCTCCGCTCCCAATAGCTTGCGGCATTGTCCGCGTTGAGCACGTCCAGCTCCACCCGCGACGGCGGCGCGGTTGCTGCCACCAGCGCGTCCCCTGCGCCGGACTCCCCATGCGCGGCCCGCATCTCTATCGTCTCCTCGTCCGCCATCAGGATCGCACCGCTGTCGATGGTGACGCACTGGATGCGAAAGAACAACTCGGCGGCTCGCAGCCGCAACGGATCGTCGCAGTCGTGCAGCATGCCGCGGAGGATGGCCTGCACCACCTGGTCGACGAACAGTGGCAGGATCGTGCTCTGCGGATGGCGGACGAAGTCCAGATAGAAGCCTTCAAGCGTGCCATGGCGCAACAGCCGGTCGCGAAACGCGAGCAGCATCCGGTAGTTCTCCGCCGTGTCCTGGTCTCCGAAGGACTTGAGACGCGCATCCGGGACCGGAAGGCGCGGGTCCTCCATCAGATCCGCAAAAACCGCCCGCTCGGTTGCGCAGGACGTCTCGATCGGCCGGATCTCGGGCCGGCAGAAGTAGGCGCGGAGGAAGTCATCGGTCACCACCAGGCGACCGTTGCCGCTGCGATCCAACAGATGAAACCCGGACCTCAGCCAGAAGTCTCGCATCGCTTTTCCTTCAGGTCGTGGTCTTGTCCGCAGGGTCGATGCCGGCGGCGCGCTGTTTCTCCACCTGGTCTCGCTCCCTCTCGCGCAGGTCGTCGTCCGTCGTCCGCGGCCGTGGCCGTTGACCGCCGGCCATTGGCTGTGGCGCGTCGAACTGGGCAATGACCCGGCAGTCCTCGCACATTTTTATTGCATCGATACGACCGGCGCCGGCGAACATGGAGTGGCCGGCCAGCCGCTCCACCAGGCGGGTGATGGTCGACTGCGTTCCGAACGGCTTGCCGCAGCGGATGC
The DNA here is from genome assembly GCA_016710335.1 of Rhodospirillales bacterium. Taxonomy (NCBI): domain Bacteria; kingdom Pseudomonadati; phylum Pseudomonadota; class Alphaproteobacteria; order Rhodospirillales; species Rhodospirillales bacterium. Next base: position 471,516 of record JADJXQ010000002.1, on the reverse strand, counting down.
AGTGAAACGGCGCTTCCTCCTTCAGGGTGGCGGGCCTCCTCGCACCTGCCGCGAAGTTCAGCCGCGGCGTCAGCGCGATGGCGTTCTCCGGACAGGTGTTGCGGCAAAGCCCGCATTGCACGCAGTTGATCTCGGTGAACGTGAGTTGCGGGCGATCCGGGTTGTCGCCGAGCGCCGCCATCGGGCAGACGCCGACGCAGGCGAGGCACAGCGTACACCGGTCCAGGCTGAGCCGCACTTCCCCGAACGGCGCCCCCGCCGGCAGGGCCAGCACGTCGACCGGCTCCGGAGCGTCGCGACGGAGATGGTCGAGAGCGAGAGTGAGCGTGGTGCGCTTCTCGCCGGTGACGCGGTGGGTGGCGGGGTTCGCCAGCGACGGCGGCGGCGGCTCGGCCAGGTCCCGTTCCAGATCGCCCGGATCCGCTGCCTCCCCGATGACAATCCGGTTGCCGACGTACCCGAGGCCGGTCATCACGGTCTCCACCAACTCGGCATGGCGACGCAGCGGATCCAGCGCGTCGCGATGCTCGGGCGCCGCGAGGATCCGCACCTGCGCGACACCGTAGGCCAGCGCGGTGAGCAGGAGGTCGAGCCCGACCATGGTGATCTCGGTCACCGGGAAGGGCACCACGTTGGCCGGCAGGCCGCCGCCGGTGCGGGCAATGATGTCGATCATCTCGTCGCCGTGGCGCGGGTCGTGGATCAGTAACACCATGTCGCCGCCGCCGGCATTGCGATAGGTGCGGGTCAATACGCGCAGCCGCTCGAACAGGGCCGGGCCGCGCGGAAGGTCGAACACGATGGCGCCCGTCGGGCATACCGAGGCGCAAGCGCCATGGCCGGAGCAAACAGGCGCATCGACGGCAGTATGGTCACCGACCGGAGTGATCGCCGCTGTCGGGCACACGTCTAGGCAGTTGGTGCAGCCGACGATGCCATTGCGCGAATGGGCGCAGATCGACGGATCCACCCGCACGTATCTGGGTTTCTCGAACTCGCCCACCAGATCGGCGATATCGAACAGGGCGCGCTGGATCGCCACCGGATCCGACGGTTCCGCGCGCACATAACCATCGCGCTTGTCGGCGGCCGGAAACAGCGGCGCGCCGCCCGAAAGGTCGAGGATCACGTCGCAGATAGAGCGGGCGCCGTCCCGGCCGGCCTCGAAGGCTAATGCCTCCCGGGCGGAGGCGCGACAGACCGCGAAGCCGTCGACCACCACTTCGAACGCCCCCATGTGCCCCTTCGCCTCGCGAATGCGCCCGGCGAACAGGGCGACGTCTCGGACGCTCGGAGGCAACGCGCCGGTCCCGTCGCTGACAAGGCAGGTGACGCTGAGGCGTCCGGCGACGCGCCGCGCCGCCGCAATGCCCACATCCGCAGGCCCGTACACCAGGCAGACGCCGGCGGACTTGATGGTCACCGCCGGCGTCGGTGGGATGTCGAGCGCCGCTTCGGCGATCAGCGCCGCCATCTTGGCGTGGGCACGCCGCCCCTCCGCCGACCAGCCGGCGCGCTCGCGGATATTGACGAACGCCACGTCGGCGTCAGGACGCACGGCGACTGCGACCTCGCCGAACAGGGCTGCTTCCTGGGTGCAGCAGACGAGCAGCGGTTCGCCGCCGCCGACGGCCTCGCGGAAGGCATCAATCTGGGTGCGGCACAGATGAGAGTGAACAACGGGAGCCTCGGCGCCCAGCGCCGCCGCAATGCGCGCCGCGTCCGGCGTCATGGTGCGTTCGCAGTTGCAGACGAGGACGCGCCTGCCGTGCACCTTCATCAGCGCTGCCTCCCGGCCCCTCTCTTCAAGCTCGAAGGGGTGTGTTATGGCTGGTCCGCCCTACATATCGGGTCCCGTCCGCGAAATACAGCCCCAAGCGGGCGTGCGCCCTTGGTGTGGCGCACATTCGGTCCCAAATGCAATGTATCCGAATGCAGGCAGTGACGAACGGTAGCACAGTGAACGCCGAAGCTGGACGACCCGGGACTGCCACTTCGGCGTCCATGACCATTGGCGTCGTCGTCGAGAAGCGAAGCGCGCTGAGCCGGTGGACGGGGGAGACGTGGCGGACCATTGCCGTCATCCCCGGCAGCGGCTCTGCAGAGCCGGGGTGTATTCTCGAAACGGGATCCGGTTGGACGCGCTACTACGCCGGTCACCTGGAGTTGACTTTGCATCGAAGCGGCACCGCCGGCTACCGCCAGAACCTGTCGGCGCCCGAACCGCTGCTGTACGTTGTCCTGCGTCCGCGCAATGACGATCGGAATGACGCCATGCAAATAGAACACGGGCGGGACGAACCCGGGGAGGGACGGGGAGTCGAGCCATTTCTGGTCACGGCGTGTCCGTTCGAGGCGCAGGATTATCTCGACAGCGGCGAGGAGACGGTAGACGCGGTGCGTATGCCGCCGCCGGTAGCGGCGTGGGTCCAGGCGTTCCTCGACCGACATCACGTGGACGAGCCTTTCGTCAAGCGCAAGCAGAAGCCAAAGTCCGGATCGTTTCTCGGCGGAGGGCGCCATGCCCGATAGCCACCGCCGGCGCGGCGGCGCCGAAAGCGGATTGTCCCGATGGTCCCGGTTGAAGCGGGCCGGACTGGAAGAGCGCGAAGGCGCATCCAAGGACGGCACCGCGACGGCGTCTCGACCGCCGCCGGCGACCGGCGAAGGGCCGGGTCCGCCGCCCAACCTGGCCATGGCGGATCCGGCGACACATCCCGCCGCACCGCCCGCCGCACCGCCCGCCGCTCCGCCTGCCGCACCGCCCGCCGCACCGCCCGACCTGCCCAGTCTCGAGAGCCTGGACGCCGCTTCGGACTACCGGGTGTTCCTGCAGGCGCACGTGCCGGAGGAAATCCGCCGCCAGGCGCTGCGACTGTTGTGGCGCTCCGACCCGGTGCTAGCCAACCTGGACGGCCTCAACGACTACGACGAGGACTACCGCCGGGTCGGCATGGTCACGGAGGTGGTGCGAACCGCCTATCGGGTGGGGAAGGGTTATCTTTCGGACGCCGAAGCGGTCGGCCCCAAAGAGACGGAGCCGAGCGTGGAAGCGGAGGCCGAGACCGTTGCCGGCGCATCGGAGTCGGGATCGGTAGATCAGGGAAACGGCGAGGGCGAAGCTCCCGACCAGACCGACCGGCTTGCCTGACCGGCGCCGGCTCGCTGGGCCCGGTTTGCCTTGCAGGATTGCCGATCGGTCGCTAAACAGCTGGAATCGGAAGACACATCGGACCTGGATGATGAGCGCAGAGATCGAAGCCGTTGCAGAGGAGGCCCGTGCGGCACTGAAGCGGCTGAGGAGGCATCTTTGACTACGATGCCTCAGCTCGGCGCCTCGAGGAACTGAACGCCGAAGCCGAAGATCCCAACCTCTGGGAGGATCCCGAGCGCGCGCAAGCTATCATGCGCGAGCGGACCCGCTTGGAACAGCGCATCGGTGATCTGGACACGCTCGAGCGCGAGCTTGCCGAAAACCTGGAGCTGATCGAGCTCGGCGAGGCCGAAGGCGACGCGGCCGTCGTCGCCGAGGCCGAGGCTGCCTTGAACCGGCTCGGACGCGACATCGGTCACGCCGAAATCCGCTCCCTCCTGTCCGGCGAGGCGGATGGCAATGATTGCTTCGTCGAGGTCCATGCCGGCGCCGGCGGCACCGAGGCCCAGGACTGGGCGGAGATGCTCTCGCGCATGTACCTGCGCTGGGCGGAGCGTCGCCGTTTCAAGGCCGAGTGGATCGAGGAGAGCCCGGGTGAGGAAGCCGGCATCAAGTCGGCGACGTTCCGCGTCAACGGCGCCGATGCCTACGGTTGGCTGAGGACCGAAAGCGGCGTGCATCGCCTGGTGCGCATCTCGCCGTTCGACTCCGGCGCCCGCCGCCATACCAGCTTCGCCTCGGTCGGCGTCTATCCGGTCATCGACGACACCGTCGACATCGAGGTGCTGGACAAGGACCTCCGCATCGACACCTACCGGGCCGCCGGGGCCGGTGGGCAGCACGTCAACAAGACCGACAGCGCCGTGCGCATGACCCATCTGCCGACCGGCATCGTCGTGCAGTGCCAGAACGACCGCTCCCAGCACAAGAACCGCGCCGCCGCGATGAAGATGCTGCGCGCCCGCCTCTACGAGCTGGAGATGCGCAAGCGCGAGGCCGCCGCCCAGGCCCAGTACGACTCCAAGAGCGACATCGGCTGGGGCCACCAGATCCGATCGTACGTGCTGCAGCCTTACCAGATGGTCAAGGATCTCCGCACCGCCGTCGAGACCTCCAACACCCAGGCGGTCCTCGACGGCGACATCGACGACTTCCTCTCTGCCGCGTTGGCCCTCCGCGCCGGAGACGGCAGTCGCCAGTCCGCATCCGGCAATGCTTGACCGGCCGAGCGGCCTTCATGCGCGCAGAGGCTCCCGGAGCCCGCGTTGACACGCCAAGGCCCTCGTTCTATCTCTGGAGAGTCCGCGGATTGAGGGCTTCCGCCCTGCGCCGCTCTTTTCATGCCCTGAGGAGTGTTGATGTTTGGCGCCATCGCCCGGCGGATGTTCGGCACCGCCAACGAGCGTTACCTGAAGGGACTCCACAAGAACGTCGCCGCCATCAACGCCCTCGAGCCCGAGCTTGAGGCGCTGTCGGACGAAGATCTGCGCGACCGAACCTGGGTGTTCCGGCGCCGCATCGCCGAGGGCGCGACGATCGACAACCTGCTCGTCGAGGCCTTCGCCACCGTCCGCGAGGCGGCCAAGCGCACTCTCGGCCAGCGTCACTTCGACGTTCAGCTGCTGGGCGGCATCGTGCTCCACCGCGGCCAGATCGCCGAGATGAAGACCGGCGAAGGCAAGACCCTCGTCGCGACGCTGGCCGTCTATCTGAACGCGCTGGAGAGCAAGGGCGTGCACGTGGTGACGGTCAACGACTATCTCGCCCGCCGCGACGCCGAGTGGATGGGCGCCATCTACAAGTTTCTCGACCTCACCGTCGGCTGCATCGTGCATGGCCTGAGCGATCAGGAACGCCAGCGGGAGTACGCCTGCGACGTCACCTACGGCACCAACAACGAGTTCGGTTTCGACTACCTCCGCGACAACATGAAATTCCGCCTGGAGGACATGGTCCAGCGGCCGTTCAACTTCGCCATCGTCGACGAGGTGGATTCGATCCTCATCGACGAGGCGCGAACGCCGCTGATCATCTCCGGGCCTGCCGAGGATTCGTCGGAGCTCTACACCCGCATCGACCGCCTGATCCCCCGTCTCGTCGACGACGACTTCGAGAAGGACGAGAAGGCGCGCGCCGTCTCCTTCACCGAGACCGGCATGGAGCGGATGGAGGAGTTGCTGCGCGAGGCTGGCATGCTCACCGAGGGCGGCCTCTACGACCTGCACAACGTCTCCCTCGTCCATCACGCCAACCAGGCTCTTCGCGCCCACAAGCTGTTCAGCCACGACACCGATTACATCGTCAAGGACGGCCGGGTGGTGATCATCGACGAATTCACCGGTCGCATGATGGAAGGCCGCCGCTACTCCGAGGGGCTGCATCAGGCACTCGAGGCCAAGGAAGGCGTAGCCATCCAGCAAGAGAACCAGACCCTCGCCTCGATCACCTTCCAGAACTATTTCCGCAATTACCCGAAGCTCGCCGGCATGACCGGCACCGCGATGACGGAGGCCGGAGAGTTCCAGGAGATCTACAACCTCGAAGTCGTCGACATGCCGACCAACGTTGCGTGCGTCCGCATCGACCACGACGACGAGGTCTATCGCACCGCCGCCGAAAAGTACGACGCCATCGTCGCCACCATCGAGGACTGCAAGTCACGCGGCCAGCCGTGCCTCGTCGGCACCACGTCGATCGAGAAGTCCGAGCACCTGGCGGCGCTGCTGAAGAAGAAAAAGATTGCGCATAGCGTCCTCAACGCCCGCTACCATGAGCAGGAAGCCTCGATCATCTCCCAGGCCGGCGGTTCGGGCGCGGTGACCATCGCCACCAACATGGCAGGCCGCGGCACCGACATCCAGCTCGGCGGCAATCCGGATATGCGCATCCGCCAGGAGATCAACGACCCGGCCGATACCGCCGGCATCGCCCGCGTCCGTGCCGAGGTCGAAGCCGACAAGCAGAAGGTGATCGCCGCCGGCGGCCTCTACATCATCGGCACCGAGCGACATGAGAGCCGCCGCATCGACAACCAGTTGCGCGGCCGTTCCGGCCGTCAGGGCGACCCCGGCACTTCCAAGTTCTACCTGTCGCTGGAAGACGACCTGATGCGCATCTTCGGCTCGGAGCGCATCGACGGCATGCTGAAAAAGTTGGGTCTCGAAGAGGGCGAGGCGATCGTCCACTCGTGGGTCAACAAGGCGCTCGAGAAGGCTCAGCAGAAGGTCGAGGCGCGCAACTTCGACATCCGCAAGAACCTCCTCAAGTTCGACAACGTCATGAACGACCAGCGCAAGGTCATCTACGAGCAGCGCCGGGAGATGATGACCGCGGACGACGTGGCGGACGAGGTGGCGCATTATCGGCATCAACTGATCGACGACTTGGTGTCGCGATTCATCCCAGAGAAGGCCTATGCCGAGCAATGGAACATGGCGGGCCTGCATGCCGAGGTGCTGCGCATCTTCGGCATGGACCTGCCGCTCGCCGAGTGGGCGCAGGAAGAAGGCATCGCCGATGCCGAGATCCGCGAACGCCTCCAAGCGGCCGCCGATCGCCGCATGGCGGAGAAGGCGGCCAACTACGGCGTCGACGTCATGCGCATGGTCGAAAAGAGCCTGCTGCTTCAGATCCTCGACCAGATCTGGAAGGAGCACCTGCTCAATCTCGATCACTTGCGTCAGGGCATCGGGCTCCGCGCCTACGCCCAGCGCGATCCGCTCAATGAGTACAAGAGGGAAGCCTTCGAGCTGTTCGAGGCCATGCTGGAGCGCTTGCGCGAACGGGTGACCCTGGTGCTTTCCCACGTCGAGTTGCGCCTGCCGGGCGATGAAGAACTGGCCGAGGCGCGAAACCAGGAGCGGCGATTGCAGCAGCGCGAGATGCACGAAACCCGCCGCGATCCCGCCCTGCAATCGGAACAGGAAGGGCCCGGCGCCGGCGAGGCGGCGGTCACCGCCGCCCCTGTCCGCTCGCGCCAGGCGACCGACGACGCGGACCCGCGCGATCCGGCGACGTGGGGCCGTGTCTCCCGCAACGCAACCTGCCCGTGCGGCTCCGGCGAAAAATACAAACACTGCCACGGCCAGTTGGTGTGAGCGCCTCCCGGGTCGCCTGCTCTCTGTCGCGGCAGTCCGGATTCGTTGCGCTTCCGTAAAGCTGCGCCTCGCAGCGCAAGATCTTGAGCCAGGAGACGCCGTCCTGCCGGCGACGAACGGCTCGAGCTCCGCGGCGATGATGATATCATGATGCTATCAACAGTGCGGATCGGTCATGGCGCAGGTCATCGTCCGGAATCTGAGCGACAAAGTGGTTGCTTCGCTCAAAAAACGCGCTTCAGCGAAGGGAGCTTCGCTGGAACAAGAACTGCGGGAAATCCTGACTGCGGCTCGCAAGCCGAGCCAAGATGACTTGCTTGCAGATTTGGCTCACTGTCGCGCCCTCACCGCCACCCATCATCGAACGATGGCGGAAGATGTGATTCGGGCCATCCGTGACGAGCAGTGACGCTGGTCATTGATGCCTCCGTGGCTCTCAAGATGTTCGTGGATGAGCCGGGAAGCGACGACGCGGTGCACTTGTTGAGCAGTGGCGAGACCTTGGCTGCCCCGGATCTGGTGGTTGCGGAGCTTTGCAATGCGGCTTGGCGGCTGTGGCGCCTGGGCGAACGCACCGAGCGGCAAACAGACATTATCGCAGAGATAGCGCCAATGCTGTTCGCTGAGCGCGTCGCGCACGAAGTTCTGTCGAGCATGGCGACCCATATGGCAGTCGCTCTCGCACACCCGGCCTACGACTGCTTCTACCTGGCTCTGGCAGAGCTGCGTGACTGCCAAGTCGTGACTGCGGATCGCCGGTTCAGCCGCCGTGTTCACGGATCGCCCTGGGCGCATCGACTGGCGTTACTCTGTCGAAGCCGAACCCCCACGCGAAGCCGAACCCCCACGCGAAGCCGAACCCCCACGCGAAGCCGAACCCCACGCCAAGTTGGCGCTGGCGAAGGCGCGACGCCACCGCCACCGCCACCGCCACCGGCGTTCCTCCCCGTCTACAGCCGACCTGCCGCGCTTGTCATTGCCTACGCCGTCCCTTCAACGCCCAACTGTCGGTGGACCTCTGCGAGCACGTCCGGACTAAGGCCGAGGCGCTGGCCGAGGCCCTGGATGTACGCGCGCTCTGCCGGCGTGTCGACCTCGATGGCGAGCAGCGAGGCCGCATAGATCTCCACCGCCAGTTCCTTGCTGTCGACCGCGGCGACGATCCCGTCCGTATCCATCGGCTTCGCCATTTCGCTCATCACGAACTGCTGCGCTTCGCCGTTGGTCCCCGACTGGCGTAAATGCTCGGAGATCTTCCTCACCTCTTCCGCATCGACCGTGCCATCCGCCTTGGTGGCGTTGATCATGGCGCGCAGCACGAGCAGGGCATTTTCCTGCAAGCGCTCCTGCTCCGCCTTGTTCTGCGGCTCGCGGAGCCCGAGGGGCGCGTCGCGTTGCACTTCCTCGGGCGTTGCGGTGGCGGCGCTTTGCTTGTTGAGCGCCGCGTAGGCGAGGCTGCCGAGCACCGCAAGCACGCCGCCGCCGAGCATGCCGCCGCGGCCCCCGAGTACGGCGCCGGCCAACGCTCCCAGCCCGCCGACGGCGACGGGATCGTTCCTCCGAACCGCATTGGCGCCTTGGCCGAGCATGTCCTGGGCCTTCCCGGCGAGCCCGCCGAACGCGCCGCCGCCGCTGCCGCCGCTACCGCTACCGGCGCCGGCGAGAATGCCGCCCAACAGGTCGCCAAGGCCGCCGCCGCTGCGGCGCACGCCGTTCGGCCCCACCGCATGGTCCAGCCGGTTGTTCTTCATCATGCCGGACCCGGTCAACTGATCGAGAATACTGCGCGCATCGAACATCCTGATCTCCTCTGGCCGTTGCCCTTGTATCACCGCGAACCTTGGCCGCGACCTTACGGCCACTTCGTCGGCCCGCACCACCGGAAAACGCATGCGTGGGCGTTTTCGTTCGCGGCGGCGGCGGCGACGGCGCTTGGCATCCCTTTCGGGATCTATACACTCGTCCGGGTTCAGGAGTGCTCGAACAGGGGGCCGTCATGGCTGCCGTAACCGATATTGATCGGCGCGTTCCTTCGCCGCCGTCATCCCTGGATGTCCACCCCCTCGTCGACTGGCTGCTGACCGAGGGGTGGAACATCACGGATCCCAAGGACTTGATCCGCGAGTTCGGCCGGCAGATGGTGACCATCGGCATTCCGCTCTACCGACTGCGGGTCAACATCCGCATCCTTCACCCGCAGTTCCTGGGCACCACGTACACCTGGGTGCGCGGCCGAGAGAACGTCGAGGAGTTCATGCCGCCGTACGAAATCCTCACCCAGGATTCTTACCTCACCAGCCCGTTCGCGGCGATCTTCGAAGGGGCGGGCGGCATCCGCCGGCGCCTCGACGTGCCCGGCGAGCCCCTCGACTACCCCATCCTCGCCGATCTGCGCGCGGAAGGCGCCACCGACTACGTCGCCATGCCGCTGGTTTTTTCCGACGGCCGCATCAACGCCGTGACCATCGCCGCCGATCGACCGGGAGGGTTCTCCTCTGCCGAACTCGGCATGATCAACGACATGCTGCCGGTGTTTTCGCGCCTCTTGGAGGTGCACGCGCTGCGCCGCACCACGCTGACCATTCTCGAAACCTACCTCGGGCGACTTGCCGGCGCCCGCGTGTTGCAAGGCTCGATCAAGCGCGGCGACGGCGAGGTCATCCACGCAGTGATCTGGTTCTCGGACTTGCGTGGCTCGACCCGCCTTGCCGATCGGCTGCCGCGCGGAGACTTTCTGGGGCTGCTCAACGACTACTTCGAAGGCATGGCCGGCGCCGTCCTCGACCACGAGGGGGAGGTGCTGCGCTTCATCGGCGATGCCGCGCTGGCCATCTTCCCGATCGGCACGATCACTGACTGTCCGGAGCGCTGCCCGCACCACATCCGCGCCTGCAAACAAGCCATCTCCGCCGCGCGCGACGCCGCGCTGCGCATCGCCACCGTCAACCGCCGCCGCGAAGAGGCCGGCAGCCCGTTGATCCGCTTCGGCATCGGCTTGCACTTGGGGGACGTCCTCTATGGCAACATCGGCACCCTTCAGCGCCTGGAGTTCTCGGTGATTGGCGCCGCCGCCAACGAAGCGGCGCGCATCGAGGCGCTCTGCAAGCAACTCCACCGGCCCGTGCTGATCTCCGAGACCGTCGCTCGCGTCGCCCCCGACGGCCTGACCTCCTGCGGGGTGCACGCGCTGCGTGGCGTCGGCGCGCCGATGGAGATTTTCACCCTCCCTCAGACCGCGACGGGCGACACCCCGAACAGCCACTGATGAGCCCACAGCAGGACAGCGTAGAGGGCGACGCCGAGGGCGAGCCGCCACCAGCCGATCTCCCCCAGGCTCACCCGATTGCGGCGCTGGATGGTCGCCGCGAACGGCACGAACGATGTCTTCTGCGCAAAGCCCGTCCACGCGCTTCCGAGACTCGCGCGCTTCTTCACGTCGATGCCGTAGGCGCCGGCCAGCGCCAGAACCGTCATGCCGCCGAACAACAACACGTCCGCGGCGGCGCCGTTGGCGAGCAGGTGCGCCACGCCCCAGATCGCCACGCCCCACATCATCGGATGACGCGTCACCTTCTGCATCCCGACCGGACCGCGCCCGGCAAGTCCGCTGCCGCCGTCGGCGCCGGCCACCGCAGTGGGGCTCGGCGTCGTCATGCCGGCGACGACGAGAATGCAGGAGAAGAGCATCAGCGTCAGCGCCAGATGCCGGATCCATACCGGCGGCTGCCACACCGAGACATAAGGTGCGTCATTGTAGGCCATGACCACCCAGACGATGAGCAGGAGAGAGAGCACCGAGTAGGCCCCCTGGAAGCCGCGTGCGCCGAGGCGGGCGATGAGCGGCTCGCGCACCGGCGGCGCGGAAAGGATGATGTGGCTGGCGACGAAGACCAGGACGCTGATGGCGGCGAGCCAGAGTGAACCCGTCATGGACTGAACCTCTCCATTGCTGCGCGTCTGCGCCGTCTGCCTAGGGTGCGCAATGCCGGAAGCAGATGGCAGGGTTGCGCGGCGAATTCACATAGGCAGGCACCGATCCGCTTGTCCAGCATCCGTTTCCCGAGTACCTTGGTCCCGACAACGAAGAACGATCCGCGTCCACATCAGCATGGATGACGTTCGCCTTTGCAACCGGCTGCACCCTGATGCTAACGGTATTCTCGGGACGCCGGCAGAGGCGCCCTGACCAGACCTGGAAACGTCGGTGGCTGACGTGGCATTTGCCCGTTGCAGGGATCGAGCGAACGCTGGCATGAGGCCTCTCCGGAAGAGGATGGGGTTAGCAGAAGCGGCAGGCCCGACCCGCCGCGGCAACACGACATGAGGAGGAAGGTTCAGCAATGAGCGAGCAATGGAACGATCTGACGGTGCCGCCGGACCTGGGTCGCAAGTCCGGCACCGGCCCGGTGCGGGTGCAACGGCCGATCTATTTCGACCTCCTCCCTCCGTGCAACAACGCCTGCCCGGCCGGCGAGAATATCCAGGCGTGGCTCGCCCATTGCCAGGAGGGCCGCTTCCGCGAAGCCTGGGAGACGATCCTCCAGGACAACCCGCTGCCGGCGGTGCACGGCCGCGTCTGCTATCATCCCTGCGAGGACAGCTGTAACCGCGGTCGCCTCGACCAGACGATCAGCATCCACGCGGTCGAACGCTTCCTGGGCGACAAAGCGCTGGAGGAAGGCTGGACACCGCGATTCCAGGCGCCGCCGACCGGCAAGCGTGTCCTCATCGTCGGCGCCGGCCCGAGCGGCCTGTCGGCCGCGCATCATCTCGCCCTCATGGGCCACGAGGTGGAAATGCACGACGCTGGGCCGCTGGCCGGCGGCATGATGCATTTCGGCATCCCGTCCTATCGTCTTCCGCGCGACATCCTCGACGGCGAGATCAAACGTATTGAACAGATGGGCGTCAAGATCGTCCTCAACCACAAGGTCGAGGACTTGGCCGAAAAGCGGCCAGGCGATTTCGACGCGATGTTCGTCGCCGTCGGCGCTCACATCAGCAAGCGCACCGATATCCCGGCCCGCGACGCCGGCAAGATGCTCGACGCCATCAGCTTCCTCAGGGACGTGGAAAGCGGCAACGCCCCGAAACTGGGCCGGCGCGTCGCCATCTACGGCGGCGGCAACACCGCCATGGACGCCGCCCGCGTCGCCAAGCGCCTCGGGCTACGAGCCGATGATCATCTATCGCCGCGACCGCGAACACATGCCGGCGCACGAGTTCGAGGCCGACGAAGCGCTGGAGGAGGGGGTCAAAATCCACTGGCTCCGCACCATCAAATCCATCGAGGAGACCCGGTTCACTGTAGAGGTGATGCGGGTCGACGAGAACGGCCGGCCGCAGCCGACCGGCGAGTTGGAGACCATCGAGGCCGACGACCTGGTCATGGCGCTGGGCCAGGACGCCGACACCAGCTTCCTGCAAAGCGTCCCCGGCGTTCAGTTCAAGGCCGATGGCGTGGTCATCGTCAACGACCAGATGATGACCGGCAGTCCGGGTCTGTTCGCCGGCGGCGACATGGTGCCGTCGGAACGCACCGTCACCATCGCCGTCGGACACGGCAAGAAGGCGGCGCGCAACATCGACGCCTGGCTGCGCAACACGACCTACACCAAGGCCAAGAAGCAGGACATCGCGACGTTCGAGAAGCTGCACCTGTGGTTCTACACCGACGCGGCGCAGCGCCCGCAACCGCATCTGGACATCCAGCGCCGCATCTCGAGCTTCGAGGAGGTGATCGGCGGCCTCAGCGACAAGGACGCGGTCTACGAGGCCAAGCGATGCCTGTCGTGCGGCAACTGCTTCGAGTGCGACGGCTGCTACGGCGCCTGCCCGGAGAACGCCATCATCAAGCTCGGGCCCGGCCGTCGCTATAAGTACGACTACACGCTCTGCACCGGCTGCGCGGTCTGCTTTGAACAGTGCCCGTGCCACGCGATCTCCATGATCCCGGAACCGGCGGCAGGCCGATCCAGAATTCGGCCCTGTGCGCCCGGCGAGTGCGTGGAAACGAGGAAGCGCCCTTCGGCGCCGCGCAACCGCGCGGTCCGGGGCGGGCTCAGGCGGAGGACAAAATGACGGAACGGCAAGTCACCACGATCGACGGCAACGAGGCGGCGGCCCACGTCGCCTATCGGCTCAACGAAGTGTGCGCGATCTACCCGATCACGCCGTCGTCGACGATGGCCGAGCTGGCCGACCAATGGTCGAGCGAAGGCCGCAAGAACATCTGGGGCAACATCCCCGACGTGGTCGAGATGCAGAGCGAGGCGGGCGCCGCCGGCACCGTCCATGGCGCCCTCCAGGCCGGGGCGCTCACCACGACTTTCACCGCCTCCCAGGGGCTCATGCTGATGATCCCCAACATGTACAAGATCGCGGGCGAGTTGACCGCCTGCGTGTTCCATGTGGCGGCGCGGTCGCTGGCGGCCCAAGGGCTCTCCATCTTCGGCGACCATTCCGACGTGATGGCGGTGCGCGCCACGGGTTTTGCGCAGTTGGCGTCGAACTCGGTGCAGGAAGCGCACGACATGGCGCTGATCGCCCAGGCCGCGACCCTCGAGTCCCGCATTCCCTTCATCCATTTCTTTGACGGATTCCGCACCTCCCACGAGGTCAACAAGGTCCACCTGCTGTCCGACGACGTGCTGCGGGAGATGATCGACGACGACCTGGTGCTCGCCCACCGGCGGCGCGCCCTCAACCCGGACAATCCCTTCATCCGCGGCACCGCCCAGAACCCGGACGTCTATTTTCAGGGCCGCGAGACGGTCAATCCGTTCTACGCGCGGGTGCCGGGCATCGTCGAAAAGGCGATGGACAGGTTCGGCAAGCTCACCGGCCGCCACTACAAGCTGTTCGACTATTTCGGCGCCGCCGACGCCGAGCGGGTGATCGTGGTGATGGGCTCCGCCGCCGAAACGGCGCGAGAGACCGTCGAATTCCTCGCCGCAGCGCGGCGAGAGGGTCGGGGTGATCCAGGTTCGCCTGTCCCAGCCGCTGTCCGTCGGACACTTCCTGGCGGCCCTCCCGTCGACGACCAAAGCAATCGCCGTCCTCGACCGCACCAAGGAGCCGGGCGGGGTGGGCGAGCCGCTCTATCTGGACATCCTCGTCGCGCTGAGCGAGGCCGCCGCCGCCGGCACGCTTCCGACCGCCGCCATGCCGAGGATCATCGGCGGGCGCTACGGCCTGTCCTCTAAGGAGTTCACGCCGGCGATGGTCAAGGCCGTCCTCGACGAGATCGCCAAGGACGCGCCGAAAAACCACTTCACCGTCGGCATCATCGACGACGTTAGCCACACCAGCCTCGACTGGGACTCCGCTTTCAGCACCGAAGGCGACGACGTGGTGCGGGCGATGTTCTACGGTCTCGGGGCGGACGGCACGGTCGGCGCCAACAAGAACTCGATCAAGATCATCGGCGAGGATCCGGAGTTCTACGCGCAAGGCTACTTCGTCTATGATTCCAAGAAATCCGGCTCGCAGACGGTCTCCCACGTGCGCTTCGGCAAGGAGCCGATCCGCTCCACCTACCTCATCAAGGCCGCCAACTTCGTTGCCAGTCACCAATTCAATTTCATCGAGCGGGTCGACGTCCTGGAGAACGCGGCGCCCGGCGCCACGTTCCTGTTCAACAGCCCGTACGGCGCCGGCGACGTCTGGGACCGGATCCCGCGCCCGGTGCAGGAAGAGATCGTCGCCAAGAAGCTCATCCTCTACGTCATCGACGGCGGCAAGGTGGCGCGCGACAACGGCATGGGCACGCGCATCAACACCATCATGCAGACCTGCTTCTTCGCCATTTCCGGCGTGCTGCCGCGCGACCAGGCCATCGCCCGCATCAAGGCGTCGATCGAGAAGACATACGGCAAGAAGGGCGAGGAGGTGGTCCGCAAGAACTTCGAGGCGGTCGACCACACCGTCGCCAACCTGCACAAGGTCGAGGTGCCCGATCGCGCCACCAGCAACCTGGAAATGCGCGCGGCGGTTCCCGACAACGCGCCGGATTTCGTCCAGAAGGTGACGGCGATGATGATGGCCGGCCAGGGCGACCAGTTGCCGGTCAGCGCCATGCCGGTGGATGGCACCTACCCCAGCGGCACCACCAAGTGGGAGAAGCGCAACATCTCCCTGTTCGTGCCGGTCTGGGAGCCGGAGATCTGCATCCAGTGCGGCAACTGCAGCTTCGTCTGTCCCCACGCGGTCATCCGCTCCAAGGTCTACGACAAGGGCGAACTGGACGACGCGCCGGCGGGCTTCCGGTCGGCGCCGATCGACATGCGCGGTTTCCCCGACACCCGCTATACCCTGCAGGTCTACGCCGAGGACTGCACCGGCTGCGCGCTCTGCGTTGAGGTCTGCCCGGCCAAGAGCAAGGAGGAGGTCGGCAAGAAGGCCATCAACATGGCGTGGAAGGACGACCTGCTCGAGACCGAGAAGCAGAACGTCGACTTCTTCGAGACGCTACCCCACAACGACCGCTCGCGGGTGGATTTCTCCACGGTCCGCGGCGTCCAGTTCCTCGAGCCGCTGTTCGAGTTCTCCGGCGCCTGCGCCGGCTGCGGCGAGACGCCCTACCTCAAGCTGCTGTCGCAGTTGTTCGGCGACCGGTTGCTGGTCGCCAACGCCACCGGCTGCTCTTCGATCTACGGCGGCAACCTGCCGACCACCCCGTGGGCAGTGGACCATGACGGGCGCGGTCCGGCGTGGGCCAACTCGCTGTTCGAGGACAATGCCGAGTTCGGCTTCGGGATGCGCCTCGCCGCCGACACCCACCTGGCGGAGGCGCACCGGCTGGCGCGGCGCTGGCCGCCCAGATCGGCGAGGAACTGGTCGAGGAGATGCTCGGCGCCGAGCAGATCACCGAGATCGCAGATCCGCCAGCAGCGCGAGCGGGTGGCGGCGCTCAAGCAGCTGGCCGGCCGTCGACAAGCCGCGGGCCAAGCACCTGCTGGCGGTGGCCGACCAGTTGGTGCGGCGCAGCGTCTGGATCGTCGGCGGCGACGGCTGGGCCTATGACATCGGCTCGGGCGGGCTCGACCACGTGCTGTCCAGCGGCCGCGACGTCAACATCCTGGTGCTGGATACCGAGGTGTATTCCAACACCGGCGGCCAGATGTCGAAGTCGACCCCGATGGGGGCGGTCGCCAAGTTCGCCAACGCCGGCAAGCACGTGGGCAAGAAGGACCTGGCGTTGCAGGCCATCTCCTACGGCAACGTCTACGTGGCGCGCATCGCCATGGGCGCCAACCCGCAGCAGACCCTCGACGCGCTCCGCGAGGCCGAGGCCTATCCAGGACCGTCGCTGATCCTGGCCTACAGCCACTGCATCGCCCACGGCATCAACATGCAGCCCGGCCTCGATCAGCAGAGCCGGGCGGTGCACTCGGGCTACTGGCCGCTGGTCCGCTACAACCCCACCATCCGCGCCGGCGGCGAAAACCCGTTCACGTTGGACTCGCCGCGCCCGACCATGAAGCTCAAGGACTACACCGAGAACGAACTGCGCTACCGCATGCTGCTCCGCACCAACCCGAAAGAAGCGAAGATGCTGATGGAGATGGCGCAGCGCGCCGTCGATCAGAAATGGAAGCTCTACGAAGAAATGGCCGGCATGGGCGGCTAGGCGACAGACGACTGCCGGCACACCGAGGAGGAAACGGGATCATGGATCTACGCACACGCTACATGGGGCTTGAGTTACAGCATCCGATCGTCGCTTCGGCGGGGCCGCTGTCGTCCAGCCTCGACGGCATCAAGCGCCTGGAAGACGGCGGCGCCGCGGCCGTCGTCATGTTCTCCCTGTTCGAGGAGCAGATCCGCCGCGAAAACGACGCCTTCATCCACCTGCACGAGTCCGGCAACGAGAGTTATCCCGAGGCGCTCACCTATTTTCCGGATGTCGAGGACTACCACGTCGGCCCCGATCAGTATCTGGAACTGGTGCGCGGCGCCAAGGAGGCGTGCAGCGTTCCGATCATCGGCAGCCTCAACGGCGTCACCGATGCAGGCTGGATCGACTACGCCAAGGAGATCGAGCAGGCCGGCGCCGACGCCCTTGAGCTCAACATCTTCTACATTCCGGCGGATGTCACGCTCTCCGCCCGCGCCGTCGAGGACCAGTACGTCGAGATCGCCCGCAAGGTCAAAGGCGCCGTCGGCATCCCCGTCGCCCTCAAGATGGTGCCGTTCTTCAGCGCCATCGGCGAGATGGCGATGCGACTGGAAGACGCCGGGATCGACGGCCTGGTGCTGTTCAACCGTTTCTACCAGCCGGACTATGACCTGGACGAGCTGGAGGTGACGCCGAGCCTGGAGCTCTCGACCGCCAGCGAGATCCGCCTGCCGCTGATGTGGATCGCCATCCTCCATGGCCGGGTCAAGGTGTCGCTGGCGGCGACCCGCGGCGTGCAGACGGCGACCGAGGCGCTCAAGTACGTGCTGGCGGGCGCCGACGCGGTCATGACCACCTCCGCGCTGCTCCGCAATGGCGCCGGCTACGCCCGCACCCTCTGCAACGGCATGTCCGAGTGGATGGAGCGCCGCGACTACGCGTCCCTCGCCCAGATGAAGGGCTCCATGAGCCAGCAAAAGGTCGCCGACCCCTCCGCCTTCGAGCGCGCCAACTACATCAAGATTCTGGAGAGCTACAAGAGCCCCTACATGCTTTGACGCCGGACGGACTGCGCCTGCCGTGACCGAAGCGGATCGCGATCTGGTCCTCACCCGCGTCCTCGACGCGCCGCGCGACAAGCTGTGGCGCTGCTGGACCGACGCGCACCTCCTGGAGCAGTGGTTCTGCCCGAAGCCGTGGCGCGCCAGCGACGTGCACATCGACCTGAAGCCCGGCGGCGAGTTCTCTTGCCTGATGCGCGGGCCCGACGGCGAGCGGTTCCCGAACACGGGCGTGTTCCTGGAAATCGTTCCGAACGAGCGCCTCGTCAGCACCGACGCCTTCCTTCCCGGCTGGCGTCCTTCGGAGCGCGCGTTCATGGTTGCCGAGGTGACCTTCGAGGACGCCGGAAACGGCAAGACCCTCTACACGGCGCGCGCCCGGCACTGGACGGCCGAGGCGAAGGCCGAACACGAAGCCATGGGCTTTCACGATGGCTGGGGCAAGGCCGCCGACCAGCTTGAAGCGCTCGCGCGGACGCTCTGAAACCAGGGAGAGGGATCATGGAGCCGACGATCTACCTGTTCTTCAACGGCAACTGCCTGGAAGCGATGACCCACTACGCCGAGACGCTCGGCGGGACCATCGTGCACGTGATGCGAAATGCCGACGCGCCGGACGCCGAGAGCCGCATGCCCGGCGGCGACGACCTCGTCATGCACATGGCCGTCCGGCTCGGCGACACGACCGTCATGGCGTCCGACTGCCCCGGGGAGATGTACCGCAAGCCGCAAGGCTTCGGGGTCAGCATCGCGCCGTCCTCGCCGGCCGAGTTCGACCGCATCTACGACGCCCTGGCGAGGGACGCGGAAGCCGTGGCGATGGCGCCAGGCGAGACGTTCTGGGCCGAGCGCTTCGCCATGTTCACCGACCGCTACGGCACCCCCTGGATGCTGAACTACGAGGGCGCGAAGGCGCAAGCCTGAGCCACGACGCCCATGGCGAGCGCACCGACTTCCACAGGGCGGTGCGGCACATCCGGCTGCAATCGCGTAAGAGCTGCGTAGGTCGGAATAGCCGGAGGCGTATTCCGACGTATGTTTTCAAGCCGGTTTCGCCTGCCTACAGGTCCTCGAGGCCGTTGCTTTCTACGACCTGGCCATCGCGAGGCATGCTTTGACGGAAGGGGTCCGCGCTCCTTTTGCCGGCGGCGGTCGTCGCCGGGCGGGTTTCGGGCGCAAGACGTCGGTGAGCCGGAAGTGGTGATCGCATACAAGGGTCGGGATGACGGTCCTCCGGGCCGACCGCGCGACTGGACCGGGTGCGTTACCGCGGGCGTTGTGCTACCGTCGTTGCAAAATCAAAATAAAATGGAACGCGCGCTGCGCCACCTGCGCGTCGGGGGCGATGCTCGTCGCCTCGGGGAGCGGAGCTTGCGGAGAATGAGGAGACCACGATGGATGCAGCAGCGGCAGGTGCAGCATCGATGGATGCAGCAGCGGGCCCGGCTCCGGAGCCCGGTCTCCGGCCGCCCCTGAACGTATTGATCGCTTCGCACGTCCGATTCTTCCGGGAGGGCCTCGCCGACGTCCTCGGGCGTGACCCGATGCTGTCCATTGCCGGGCTCGCCGCGGACCTGCACGAGGTGGCGGCCCGTTGTCGGCAAGCCACCCTGCACATCCTGTTGCTGGATGCGGCGCTTCCTGACGGCCTCGGCGCTGTTCGTCACGTTCGCGCGTGCGCGCCGGCCGTGCGCATCGTCGCGCTTGCCCTTGACGAAACGGAGGAAAACGTCATGGCCTGGGCGGAAGCAGGAGCCGACGGTTACGTGCCCGGAAACACGGCCCTCGCCGATCTGGCCGCTGCGATCGCCAGCGCCGCACGCGGCGAGCAGACGTGCTCAGCAGCGGTTGCCGGGGGGCTTCTCCGCCGCATCACGGAACTGGCTTTGGTCGCCCGCCGGCAAATTCAGGTACCGGCGCCCGTGCTCACCGCGCGCGAATCACAGGTCATCAGCCTTATCTGCGCCGGGCTCAGCAACAAGGACATCGCCCGCAGCCTCGGCATAGAGTTGGCGACGGTGAAATCCCACGTTCACAATCTGCTTGGCAAGCTCAAGGTGCAGCGGCGGCGCCAGGTGGCAGCCTGTATGCGGGAACAAGAAACCAGCTTGTTGGGCCCGTCGCTCGGCGTGTCCGTGCTTGCCTGCGGCGATGGATCGCCGTCGTTTCTCGGTCGGCGCACGATGGGGACGGAGATCTAGATCCTCTTTGCACCCTTTCTCCATCCAGCGACCGCTAGCGGCCTCCCGGTGCGCTAGCGATAATCGTTCTCACGCCCTGCGCCTCGCCAGCGTCCCGCCGGCGTTGGAGGGGGTGGGAGAGAGAAACGATGCATCAGCCGATCAGCCTCGCCCGGACCGCGGCCCAAGGCTGTGTCCGCTTCCGCGACAACGACAACGCGCTCTGGCTCGGCGCGACCGACGGCAGCATCCTCTCGGTGCGGCTGCTGGACCGCAGAATCCTCACGCATGGCCAGGGCTACCAGAATCCCGTGGCGGTTCTGCCGGCGGATGACGGCCTGTCCCTCTACGTGGTGGAGGCTGCCGGAGCGATCCTGCAGGCCCCGCGGCAAACGACCTCCCGCGCCGCGGCGACCCTTATTACCGACCTCGGCCGCCCGCTTGTTGCGGCTGACCTTGCCGCCGACGGAAACGCGGCGCTGGTGCTGGAAGCCGGCGCGGATGCGCGGCTGCTGACCGTCGACCTCGCCACCGGCGGTGTCACCGTGGTCGCGGAGCTGGCCGCAGCCGCGTCGGCCATCGTCGTCAACCACGCGGCCGGCGCCGCGGTTGTGCTGCAGGGTCTGCCCGGGGCTCACGAACTTGTCCGGATCGATCTGGTTTCCGGCGTCGTCGGCGCGCCGGTCGGGGTCGCCGGCTCCGTTTCGTCGCTGGTGCTGGCGCCGGGCGGGAGCGGCGTCATTCTCGGTGACGTAACGGGAACGCTCAGCGAGGTCGACGTCGCCGGGACGCCCGGTGCAGGCACAGCAAATGTGGGGGCGCCGGTTCTGGCGCTCGCCCGCTGGGGCAGCTTGGTGCTGGCGGTCACCGCCGCAGCCGTGCACCCGCTGGAATGGCATCTTGAAGAAGGCCCGGTGACGCTAGGCGTCCCCCTCGGGCCCGTCATCACCAACGGCTACGCCAACGTCGACGTCGATCTCGGGGCAAGCGGTCTCGCTTGGGGCGACATTCTCCTCGATCTGGAAGACGGTCCCGAAGCCGGCATCGTCTCCGCCGCCGTCGCGCCTCCAACGCCGACCGGGGCGCGGCGGGTTCGCGTCGTGGCGAGCCCGTTTCCAGGCGAGCGCGCCCTGGCGGCGATCCGCATCGCCGACGGCAAGCGCGTCGGACGCGCCAGGCTCCGCGTCGTCCGTCACTGGCCCGATGACGATGTGGGTCCGCCGGTCGCCTTCACCGGTCCGTATCGCACCCTTGCGTCATGGGGCGGCGGTCCGGCGGGACCGGAGAACATCCGCAAGCACGCCGCGCCCGACACCTGGCGTGTCGCCTTCGTCTTCGTGGCGGCCAAGGATCGCGGATTCCAGGAAGCGCTGGCGACTGCTCGTCCGACCTGGGAAGGACGCCTGGTCGGCGGCGGCGCGACGGCCCAGCGCTACTTCGAGGAGGTCTCCTTCCGCAACACCGCCGTCGGCGGCTCATCCCTTGCCGGCACCACCATCGCCCTCGCCGACAGCGGCATCTCCGGCGTCGTCGCCATGCAAAGCGGTTGGGGGGACCTGTTCGAGAACGACGACACAGACAAGATCACCCCCAACCCGTTCGGCGGATGGAAGGTCAAACCCGACGGCCGACACGAAATTGCCGGCGCCTACTGCGACATGCTGATCGACGCCGGCACTGCCGCGACCGTGCTGCCCAAGATCGATGCGGTGGTGTTCGTGATCCAGAACGCCTCGGAGGACGTGGTCAAGGTCGGCGACCGGGTGCTCCGTGCCCGGTTCTGTTGGCCGCAGGCGTGGCAGGGCGTCAACTTCCACTGGAAGGGCCCGACATGGACGACGATCGTCGCCAAGCCGTGCGTGTTCATGCCGACCGCGTACCAGACCGGCCAGCCGCCCGACCCCAGCGGCTTGACCAAGAGCTTCACCAACATCCTCTGCCACGAACTCGGCCACACCCTCGGCTGCGGCGACCTCTACAACAACGGCGACTACGGCGAGACGGTGGACGCGCGCCTCGTCGGCGCGCTTGACCTGATGGGCAACGACTGGTGGCTGCCGCACTTCTCGCTTCCCAACCGCATGCGTCTCGGCTGGATCGATCCGGCGTGGATCGAGAGCATCGACTTCGGCGCGACGCCGACGTCGCGCACCGTGACCCTGCAGGCGGCGGAAACCTTGTTGCGGGCCGGACCGCCGCCGGGGCGCCGCGCCGGGATCGAGATCCGCATCCGGCCGGGGCGAAACTACTACTTTGAATACCGTCGTATGCAGGGCGCCGCCCAGGTCGGCGACAACGGGCTCAACCGGTACTACCCGACCTCGCAGATGCTCGTCGGCAGCGATGTGGTGGGCGACGGCGTCGATCCGATCGCGCGGCCCGACATCCTGCTGCTGCCCACCGACGCCGACGGCGACGGGCCGGTGCTGTTCAACGCCAACACCGACTATTCCGAGACGGACGTCACCGACCCGGAACGCCAGCATGATTTCCGCCTCGTCTACGACCAGGTCGAGCCAGCCGATGGGAATGCGCTGCGGGTGCGGGTGGACTACGTCCGCGCCCATCGCGCCGAGTTGCAGATCAGCCCGGCGCCGGGGCGCAAACCTCCCGGTCCGCCCGACTGGAAGAGCCCCGACATCGACCTGGAAGGGCCCGCCGGCAACAACGTCATCGCCAAGGGGCACTTGGCACACCATCGTCGCGCGGGTCCGCAACGGCGGCACCGTCGATGCGGAGAACGTGAGGATCGAAGTCTACACCAAGGCTTTCACCACCACCGTTGGCGGCGCCATCAGGGTCCTGCCGGCAGCGCCGGCGCAGACCATCCCCAAACAGCAGACCCGCGAGTTCCGCCTCAAGTGGTACTGCCCGGAGCACACCTACATTGATCGCGTCGAGGTCGAGCACTACTGCATCCGCGTCGAGATCGACCGCTGCCATGTCGATCCCCGCGATCCCAGTCGCAACGAGATCGTTGTCCACAACAACGCGGCGCAGTCCAACTTCGACACCACGGCGGCCGCGCACGCGTCGCCATCGGAACGGCGGACCACCGGGCTGATCGTGGAGAACGAACTCGCGCGGCGGGCGACCTACCAGATCGCAGTCGATCAGGACAGCGCCGCCTTTCGCACCTATGTCTCCGCCGCTTGGACGCGGCTCGGCGGCGGCGCCAGCCGGGCGCTGGAGGTCGCCTACGAGTCGCTCGCCGGCGATCCGCTATTCGGCGACGACTTCGACACCGTCTTCCACGGCAGCGACCGGGCGCCGGTCAATGCGCTCGCCCTGACGTCGTTGCTGGCGCCGCCGGAGGGCGGGCCCGGCGCCACCGCCAAAATCGTGTTCGGAGCCAACCTCAATATCCGGGCGGGGCTCCGCACCGCCATCCGCGACGTGGATTTGTTGGGCGAGGTGGTGCGCGGCGCCGTCATCGAGGTCGGCGACGGCGGGCCCCAGCCGGTGACCTTCGGTCGGGTCAACGTTGTGCTGTGGCTCGCACGGCGGCCGGAGGACACCTACCTCACCGGCGACGCCGTCGACGGCGCCGGAACCTTCAACGCATTGACCCCGCGCGAGATCAGGGAAGCCTTCGGGCGCGAGGAGATAATGGGCGAGGCCTTCTATCTGGGAGCGGGACGCTGGGCCCCCTCCCGCTCCGGCATCCGCCGCCTCGGATAACCGGCAGCCAGCGCCGCGCCGCGGCTGGCAGGATCCGGCGCGAAGCGTAAGTCGGGACCGAAGCGCACGATGCCAGGCTGAGAAGGAGGTACGCTCTCCTCCGGAACAGCCGAGGACAACTCCCGTTTCCTCCGAGGGAGCGTCGTTTGATTCAACACTTCAAGTGAAACAAGGCTGCGTTCTTGCCTTCTCTCCGATGATAATCCTGACCGGCCGGTACGAACTACGAGCAATCCCCCCGGATCACGAGCGGCCATTGTTCCTATCGTTGAACGTCCAGCCGCGGCTGTTGGTCTGCGCCTCAAGGGCGTGCCATTGCAGATCGAGGCATTGCTCATCCATAGAGACGCGGGCGTAACCGATTTTCATCACAGATTCCGCTCCCAGTCCTGCCGCCCGTGCAGGACGCGGATAATCAGGATTCCGCCATCCCGGACGATGTAGGCGATCGTATGGGACCGATAGGGGTGCACGCGTACAGGCGGGTCGAATTCGGAGCGTTCGCGGGCGAGATAGGGGTTTTCGCCCAGCAACTCGAAAACAGAAACCATGCCTTCAAGGTAGCGTTCGGCCTGTTCGACGCCGAACGCTCCCGCCCCGTACACGTAAACGTCGATGATATCCTGATCGGCTTTCCGGGTTGTTTTGTAGCTCATGGACTCCGCGCGGCTTTTGCTTGTTGACGCGCGGCCCTGAGTACATCGTCAATCGTCCGGTCGCTGACGCCGCTTTCCAGTCCTTCGGTAAGGAGTTTTTGCAGCTCGGCCAGTTTGCTCGCCCGCTCCTGATCCCGCCGGATCAGATCGCGCACATAATCGCTCGTGTTGCTGTAGCGCCCGGATTTCGTCTGCGCTTCCACCCAGTCCTTCATGGGATCGGGCAGGGACACGTTCATCGTCGCCATGATGCCACCTCCTGCCCTACGCTGACAGAATTCGGCAAACCTTGTCAATAAAGACGGCCGGATCTTGCCGCGCCCTTTCGCCGCTTTCCCATACATAGGATTGTCGTGGGCCTCAACAGGTAGACTCCGGTGTAACGCGCTTCAGCCAGAACTGCGTAGGTCGGAATAGCCGGAGGCGTATTCCGACGTATGTTTTCAAGCCGGGTTCGCCCGCCGGGAGGTCTTCGACGTCTTGCTTTCTACGACCTGTCATCGCGAGGAGGTGGAACCGGCATGGTGACTGCGGCCGAGGCGGCAGACGGCGCCGCGCCGCGGCTGGCAGGATTCGCTGCGTTCTTGACGGCCGCGGCGCAGGGAGCTATGTTCTCTTAAGGTTCCGGACCATCCCGCCGCTGGTGTTCTAACGTTAGTTGCGCATGGTGCATCGTACTTCAACCGGCGCGAGAACCAAGTAACTTCAAAGGCTTAGCTTTGGTTTTGCATACATCCGCATACATCCGCATACATTCTTTGTGCAGGCTCACACCTGAATCGGACACATTCCTATTGATTTCAGCGGGTTAGCCTGGAGAGGGCTTGTGCAAAACCGCCACAATCGCGACACAGCCGGCTGCGATCGCGTCGGAACCCGAGAGGGACGGCGGTGGCGCAACAAGCCTCGTCCGCGGCGGAGCGCGCCGCCTCGTGCTCGCCCAAGAGAGCGCCGTGCCTCAGGATGGCGTCCGGGGATGCCGGTGTCGGGAGGCTCGCGGACATCGGGGCGACGTTTCGCGAGACGCCCCATAGAAACGGCCCCCGGCGTCGCTTGGAAGCCGGGGGCACCGAGTTTCAAGGATGTCTGCGCGGGGGGTAATGGGGGGCATGGAACATCCTCTGACCTGTATAACTCCCTGACCCGCCCCCGGTTCCCCGCTTACACGAATTTTTCAGCCTGTCCCATGTCCGGATCACGGGGCGACAGGCAGCCGCCGAGGCGGATCGCTTCGACGCGGCGGGCGAGCCCGGTGGCGTCGTCGGTCTCCAGCACGACACCGCACAGGGTCGCCTCGCCGCTGGCCGGCTGCAGGCGCCCGGCGGGCACCTTGCGGGTGAACCGGGCGCTGGCTTCGTCCTTCTCCATGCCGATGACCGAATTGTAGTCGCCGCACATGCCGACGTCGGTGATGAACGCGGTGCCGCCCGGAAGAATGCGCGCGTCCGCGGTCGGCACGTGGGAATGGGTGCCGGCGACCAGCGACACGCGTCCGTCCAGGACGTGCCCGAACGCAGCCTTCTCGCTGGTCGCTTCCGCATGAATATCGGCGATGATGCAGTCCAATGTCCCGCCGAAGCGATGACCCCCGAGGCGGTGATTGAGCAGCGCGCGCTTGGCCGCCGCGAACGGATCGTCGAGCGGTTCCATGAACAGGCGGCCCATGACCTGCAGCACCATCACCCGCCGGCCGGTGCGTGTTTCATAGGTGGCGGCGCCGACGCCCGGTGTTCCCTCCGGGTAGTTCAGCGGCCGCAGCAGGCGCGGGTCGGCGCTGATGTGGGGGATGATCTCGCGCTGGTGCCAGGCGTGGTTGCCGGTGGTGATGGCGTCGACGCCCACATCGTAGAAGCCTTGGCAAATGTCGCGGGTGATGCCGAAGCCGTGCGCGGCGTTCTCGCCGTTGACCAGCACGAAGTCCAACGCCAGCCGCTCCCGAAGCTCCGGAATCCATTTGTGAATGGCGTCCCGGCCGCTGCGCCCGACCACATCGCCGCAGTAGAGAGCCCTCACAGCGGAAACCGTTGCAGACCGTCCTCGGTGACGATCCAGTCGAGGGGCTGATCGTGGGGCTCGTGGGGCACCATGTCCAGCCGTTGCAGCGCATAGGCGACGCCGATCGCCGTCACCGGTCGCGCCCTGCGCAGCGCGGCAAGAGTACGGTCGTAATAACCGGCCCCGTAGCCGAGGCGATGGCCGGCGGCGTCGAACGCCAACAGCGGCGCCAGGACGACCGACGGCGTCACCGTCTCGCGGGTGGCGAGCGGCTGCCGCGTGCCGAACCGGCCGTCCTCCAGGTCGTCGCTCGGCGCCCAGCGGTGAAACCGGAGCGGCGCCCCAGGCTCGACGACCCTCGGCAGGGCGCAGACCACGCCGCGCTCGTGAAGCCTTGCCAGCAACGGCCGAACGTCGGCCTCGGTGTCGATCGGCCAGTACCCGGCGACGACGCTGCCTGCCGCGACGCCCAGATCGTCCGGCGCTGCAAGACCGTGTTCCTTGATACGCATCGCCGCGTCCGGCCCGAACTTCTGATCGGCGATCAGGCGCAGTGACCGCGCCCGGGCGCGGCACGCCTGCTTTGCCGCGCCTATGTCGTCCGCGCCTGCGTCGTCAGTGGGGGGAGGGACTGCCATCGGCCGTGCTGCGTGTGGGGGAGGGCGGGGATGTGACGGAAGGTGACGGCGCCGCCGCAGCCGTTGGTTCGATGATCCTCTGTGGCCTGCGAATGCAGGTGGGCGCCATTTACCGAACCCACGGGTCCGGCAGGGACAGCTCCCAAGAGGTCATTATTGGCCCCAGGGATTGCGAACGTTGACGCACTCGGCAGCAACCGTCAGAACCGAGCCTACCATTTATTCATGCGTCTGCAAACCCCGGCTTCATGCGCCTGCAAACCCCGGCTTGAACATCACGGCGTTCCCGGGCTGCGCCTGTGCGTCAGGCCGGATGAAGCCGAGACGCGATTGCCTCGATCTTCTGCGCCAGCGCATCGATGTCGGCGCTGATTGCATCCTCGATGGCGCGGATCGAGCGCGCATTCTCATCGTCTGCGGTTGGCTCGAGGACGTGTGCGCGAACATCCGACAACTCGTCAGCGATCAGCAAGCCCGCCATCAACAGGAGCCGTGCCTCGCCGACCTGGCCGATGCTGGTCACCAGTCCCCGCACCCGCTGATCGATGTCCCCGGCGAGACGCACGAGGTGGTCTTCCTGCCCGTCGTCGCAAGCGATTTCGTAGCTGCGACCGTTGACCGTTACGGCGACTTGCCCCATGCCCGTTCACTCACCATGCCGTTTTTCGTTCAGCCACGCGCGCAGGCGCTACTCGTTCAGCCACGCGCGCAGGCGCTACTCGTTCAGCAACGCGCGCAGGCGCTCGATGGCGGAGTCCAGCCGCTCCGACACCGCCTGATGAGCGGCGCGCAACGACATGGCCTCTTCCCGCGCCGCTTGCAGATCGGCGTCGTCACGGGCGCCGCCGCCGTTGC
The DNA here is from genome assembly GCA_016710335.1 of Rhodospirillales bacterium. Lineage (NCBI taxonomy): Bacteria > Pseudomonadati > Pseudomonadota > Alphaproteobacteria > Rhodospirillales > Rhodospirillales bacterium. Next base: position 443,580 of record JADJXQ010000002.1, on the reverse strand, counting down.
CGAGGGCGGCCTCGACCGCCTCCTCGAGCCGGGCGACGGCCACCGCCAGGCGACTGCAGGCCCGAGCCACCGGACGTTGCTCGCCCGCCGGATGATGCTCGCCCGCCGGATAATGCTCGCCGAAGTGTGTAGAAACCACCTGCGCCCGCCTTCCGCATCCGGAGCCGCTGTCTCAGGCTCCATCCATGGGCCGCGAACATAGGCAGGAGCCGTGCAGGCCGTCAACAGCCCAGAAGCGGGTATCGAAGGACGAAAAGGCCCCTGCCGCCACGGCGCAAGACCTCCCGCGGAGCCGGGGAAAAGACCGGGCGAAAAACCATTGACGGATCAGCGCAATCGGACAATGGTGCGCCCTTGTCAAAGGATTCGCTCCGCAGCGACCGGCGGTAATAGTTGGCTGCGCTTGCGGGGCAAACCTCACTCGGCGCCCGAGCGAGGCAGGGATCGACATCAACGCAAATGTTTTAACAGAGGAGGTAACGAATGGCGGTTCGTGTAGGAATTAACGGTTTCGGCCGGATCGGACGGCTGGCGCTGCGCGCGGCGGCGGAGGCAGGCCGCAACGATATCGAGTTCGTAGCGGTCAACGACCTCGGCTCCGTGAAAACCAACGCCCATCTGCTCAAGTACGACTCGGTACACGGCACCTATCCGGGCACGGTGAGCGCCGACGATGCCAGCATGACCGTCGACGGCAAGACGGTGAAGGTCATGTCGGAGCGGGATCCGACCAAGCTTCCGTGGGGCGACCTGGGCGTCGACGTGGTGTGGGAATGCACCGGCATCTTTTCCGCGCGCGACAAGGCCGCCGTGCACCTTGAGGCCGGGGCGCCCAAGGTCATCGTTTCGGCGCCCTCGAGCGGCGCCGACGCCACCATCGTGTACGGCGTCAACCACAACACGCTGAAGGCCGAGCACAAGGTCATCTCCAACGCGTCGTGCACCACCAACTGCCTGGCGCCGCCGGTGTTCGTGCTGAACAAGACCCTCGGCGTCAAGCGCGGCTACATGACGACGATCCACGCCTACACGGGCGACCAACGCATCGTCGACACCCTGCACTCGGACCTGCGCCGGGCGCGGGCAGCGGCCCTGTCCATGATCCCGACCTCCACCGGCGCCGCCAAGGCCATCGGCCTGGTGATGCCGGAACTGGCCGGCAAGTTCGACGGTTCCGCCATCCGGGTGCCGACGCCGAACGTCTCGGTTGTCGACCTCGTCTTCGAGTCCAACAAGTCGACGACCAAGGAAGAAGTCAACCAGGCCATCGAAGCTGCGGCCAACGGCGACCTCAAGGGGATCATGCACTACAATACAGAGCCCCTGGTCTCCATCGACTTCAACCACGACCCGCACAGTTCGGTGTTTGATGCCTCGCAGACCCAGGTCATCGACGGCACGATGGTTCGCATCGTCGCCTGGTACGACAACGAGTGGGGCTTCTCCAACCGCATGTCCGACACCACCCAGGTGTTCTGCGCGCTGTAGGCTCTTGCGCCGCGGTTGATCCAATCCAAGGCGGGGCGCCTGCGTGCCCCGCCTTTCTTCATGGCTCCGGAGAAGTGGCGCCCGGAACGGCGGGGGCCGCCTGGGCTGCGCGGCGTTCTTCCAGCATGCGGATGATCATTGCCGCGGCCTGTTCGATCGAGCGCTGGGTGACGTCGATTACCGGCCAGCCGCGGCGGACGAAGGTGCGGCGGGCCTGGCGCAGTTCCTCCCGCAGCGAGTCGATGTCGGCGTAGTCGAATGCGGCGGTCTGGTGCAAAGCCCTCAGCCGCGCGGCGCGGATGGTGGCGAGGCGGGTCGGATCGACCGTGAGGCCGACGATCAGCGGATGCTTCGCCTTGATCAGCGACTCCGGTAGCGGTACCCCCGGCACCAGCGGCACGTTGGCGGCCTTGACGCCGAGCGAGGCCAGATACATGCAGGTGGGCGTCTTGGTGGCCCTCGACACACCGACCACCACCACGTCGGCGTCATCGAGGTCACCGGTCGCGACGCCGTCGTCGTGGGCGAGGGTGAATTTCATCGCCTCGACGCGGCGGTAATAGTCCTCGTTGATGATGTCGCGGGCGCTGGTGCGGAACTGGATCGGGGCGTCGAAGTGCTCCGACAGGCGGTTGACCAGCGGCTCCAGCGAGAACATGCAAGGGACGGCGAGCCGCCGGCACCCGTCCTCGATAGCTTCTCGAATATCGACGGCGGCGATCGAGTGAATGACGAAGCCGCGGGTTTCGGACACCGCCGCCAGGATCTCCGGGACCTGGCCAAGGTGCCGCACCATTTTCCATAGGCGGCGCTCCACGTGCACGTCCTGGAGCTGAGCGACGGCATTGCGCGCCAGCATCTCGATCAGCTCTCCCGAGGCGTGGGAAATCAGGTTGAGTTGGATGGTCGTGGTCACCGCACGGCGCGCTCCCCGCCCGAGGCCGCTCCGATCTTCACCGGTGGAGTCCGCCGTCGAGGCGCAGCACGGTGCCGTTGACCATGACGTTCTTGATCACGTGCACCACCAGCATCGCGAACTCGGCCGGGTCGCCGAAGCGGTGCGGGAACGGGATGGAGCGGGCGAGGCGCGAATCCAGGTTGCGCTCGATGGCGAACAGGGTGGGGGTGCCGAACAGGCCGGGGGCGATGCCGACGACGCGGATGCCGAGCGGCCCCAGTTCCCGTGCCGCCGGCAGGATCATGCTGACGACTCCGCCCTTGGAGGCGGCGTAGGCCGCCTCGCCGCTCTGCGCTTCATAGGCGGAGACCGACGCCGTCGAAATGATGATGCCGCGCTCGCCGTTCGACGTTTTCTCCAGCGCCGCCATATCCGCGGAGGCGAGGCGGATCATGTTGAACGTGGAGATCAGATTGACCTCGACCAGCTGTCGGAAGTCGTCGAGGGGCATCGGGCCGTCGTCGCTGACCAGCTGCCTCGAGTGGCCTCGGCCGACGCAATGCACCAGCACCCTCGCCGCCCCGTGCGCCTCTCGCGCCTGGCGCAGCGCCGCCTCGGCGGCTTCCGCGTTGGAGACGTCGCAGGGAATGGGCAGGGCGCCGATCTCCTTGGCGAAGGCGTGGAGGCGCTCGGCGTCGATGTCGATGGCCGCCACCTGCGCGCCTTCCTCCACCAGATAGCGCGCCGTCTCGGCCCCGAGTCCGGACGCCGCGCCGGTGACCACTGCGGATCGCTGCCACAGGTCCATGACTGCGCCTCTCCCGGTTGCTCTTGTTGTGACACTTTGTGTAGAGCCCCCCGCATGCCGGCGCAACCGGCGCAACGATTTGCGGCAACTCCGGGATGCGCTCCGCCAACTCGGGCGTCGCCTTCGCCAGCTGATTCAACGCCTCGCCGATGATCTCGAACTGCCGTTCCACGGCGGCGCGCAGCATTTCATCGGCCAAGTAGTCGTCGCGGCTTCGATCCACCGTGAAGTGGCGGATGCGGTCGGCGCAGTCGCACACGTCCCATAGCAGGGCGCGGATCACGGCGCATAAATGGTCTTTCGCGAGCGGTTGATATGTTCGCGAACGAAGGGGTTGCGCACGCACGACGACATGAGGAGATCGACGGGTCGAGCGAACATCGTGGCGAGCGCATCCCGCAGCGCCGGATACTCGGATAGCGACGGCGGCGCGTGTTCGGGCTCGTAGTCGATCAGCAAGTCCACATCTGAACTTTCGGCATCGAAATCAGTCTCGCGCGCGGCCGAACCGAAAAGTTCGAGCCGGTGAACATGAAATCGCCGGCACAGTTGGGCGATGTCGTCTCGACGTGATTCGATCAGGTCGTGCATGCCCTACAGCCCGCACCAGCGGCGGGTCAGTTCGATGTAGGCGGCGACCGCTTCGTCGATTGCATCGACCCGGCAATACTCGTCAGTCTGGTGGGCCATGGCCGGCTCCCCGGGGCCGAGGATCACCGTCGGCGGCCCGCCCATTGCGGGCGTCAGATATGCGGCGTCCGTGAAGAACGTGGCGCCGCTCACCGCCGGCGGTTCGCCCCGCAGATCCTCCATGACCGCGAACACCTCGCGGATCCACGGATCGGCGGGGTCGGTCCAGACGCCTTCCACATCGGTGATGGCCGAGATTTCGACTTGGTCGCCGAGATAAGCCGCCATCTGGTCCCGCAAGTGCGCGTGCTTCTGGCCGGGGACGGTGCGGATGTCGATGCCGATGTCGGCCTGGTCCGGCACCGAATTGATGTTGATGCCGCCGTGGACGGTGCCGACGTTGAGGGTCGGCGCGCCGAGCACCCCGTGCCGTTCGACGTTGAAGTCGAAGTCCTCCAGCTTGCCGATGGCGCGCGCCGCCTTGTAGACGGCGTTGACGCCCTTCTCCGGCATCGAGCCATGGGCTGTGACGCCGCGGGTGCGCGCCTTCAGCCACAGGGCGCCCTTGTGGCCGACGAACGGCACGTTGGCGGTGGGTTCGGCGACCACTACGGCGCCGGCCGCACCGAGCACGCCGCCGGCCGCCACCATGCCGGCGGCGCCTTCGCAGCCGGTCTCCTCGCCTGCGGTCAGCACCAGCACTACCCCCGGCGTGCCGCCGAGGCGGGGGGCGAGGGCGGTCACCGCCACCACGAATGCGGCAATGCCGCTCTTCATGTCGCTGGAGCCGCGGCCATACACCCTGCCGTCGGCGATCTCCCCGGCGAACGGATCCCGCGACCACGGCATGGCGCCGAGCGGCACGGTGTCCATGTGACCGGTGAAGCAGAGCGCCCGCCGCTCCCCATCGCCGCCGATGCGGGCGACGATGTTGGGTCGGCCCGGCGCCAGGTCATGGAAGCTCACGGCGAACCCGGCGTCTTCCAGCAGCGCCGCCAGGTGCTTCGCGCACGCAGCCTCGGCGCCCGGCGGGTTGATGGTGTCGAACGCGAGAAGCTCGCGGGTGAGCGCGATGGCGGTGGGGGAACGGGTCATGGTGTCGTCTCCTCCGCTGTGCGTCGTCAGCCGAAATAGGCCTGGTGCACCTCCGACGCCGCCCTCAGCTCATCCGGCGTGCCCGAGGCGACGACACGGCCCTTGGACAGAACGTATCCGAAGTCGGCGATGGCAAGGGTCTGGTGCACGTTCTGCTCGACGAGGAATATGGTGATCCCTTGCGCGTTGATGCCGCGAATGATGGCGAAGTTTTCCTTGACCAGCAGCGGCGACAGGCCGAGCGACGGCTCGTCGATCAACAAGAGCCGCGGCGCACTCATCAGGCCGCGGCCGATGGAGACCATCGCCTGCTCGCCGCCCGACATGGTGCCGGCAAGCTGGTTCTTGCGCTCGGCCAGTCGCGGAAAGGTTCCGTAGACGCGCTCGAGCCGCTCCGCCAGTATCACCGCCGACGACTCCTGATAGCCGCCGAGGCGGAGATTCTCCTCCACCGTCAGCTTGGGAAACACCTTGCGCCCTTCCGGGATGCAGGCGACGCCGGAGGCGACGACCTTGTGGGTCGGGCGCCCGCTTAGAGCGGCGCCGCCAAAGGCGATGCGTCCGCGGTTGATCGCTGTCAATCCCAGGATGGCGCGGATCAGGGTGGTCTTGCCGGAGCCGTTGGAGCCGAGCAGGCAGGTGATGCGCCCCGACGCCGCGGTCAGCGACACGTCCTCGAGCACGTTGGCGCGGTCGTACGCCGCGCTGACGCCTTCCACCACCAGCCCCTGCTCACGCTGTTCCGTCATTGGATCCCCAGGTAGGCTTCCTGGACCTGCCGCTCGGCGGCGATCTCGCGGTAGGTGCCCTCGGCGATCTTCTGGCCGAAGTTGAGCACCACGCACCGGTTGGTGATGCGTTCGATCACCTCCATCTCGTGCTCGACGATGATGATGGTGAGATTCTCGAAGCGCCCCTTAACCTCCATGATGTCATCCATCAGCACCCGCGTCTCCTCGGCGGTCATGCCCGCCGACGGCTCGTCGAGCAGCAACAGCTTGGGCTGGCTGATCAGCGCCCGGCAGATCTCGATGCGCCGGCGGTCGATCATCGGAATGCCGCCGACCGGGTCGAACATGCGATCGGCGAGCGGCGCATCGAACACCCGCACCAGGTCGCGCGCAGCCTCGAAGCTGGCCTCCAACTCGCCGCGGAACGCTCCGCGGCGGACGAGGTTGAACCACAGGCCGTGGTTGAGGCGCTTGTGGTTGCCGATCATGATGTTGTCGAAGATCGACAGCGGCAGCGACAGCCGCGAGCGCTGAAAGGTGCGGGCGATGCCGGCGCGGTAGACCGCCTGCGGCGAGCGATTGGTGACGACGCTGCCGTCGAAGCGGATCTCGCCGCGGGTCGCCGGGTAGATGCCGGTCACGACGTTGAAGAACGTCGTCTTGCCGGAGCCGTTGGGGCCGATCAGTCCGAGGACGTCGTCGGGAAAGACCTCCAGGTTCAGCGTGTCCAGGGCGACGACGCCGCCGAACAGCTTGCTGAGATCGCGGGACGCCAGCAGCGGCGCATGCTCGCCGCTCATCGGCCGGAAAATCCGGGGAAGTAGGCGCGGAGCGGCCGCGGCAGCAGCCCCTCCGGCCGGAACAGCAGAATGAGAATGACCATCGAAGCGTAGAGGAGGAACCGGTACTCCTGAATGGCCTGCAGCTTCTCCGGCAGGATGACCACGATGGTGGTGGCGACCACCAGCCCCCAGGCGTTGCCGATGCCGCCGAGGAGCACGATGGAAACGAGGATCAGCGAGTCGCCGAAAGTGAAGTTGGCCGGGGCGATGAATCCCAGCATCATCCCGTAGAGCGACCCGGCGACGCCGGTGAGGAAGTTGCCGATGGTGAACGCGGTGATCTTCCAGCGCACCAGGTTGAGGCCGAAGCAGGCGGCGGCGGTGTCGTCGAGCCGGACGGCGTCCAGGTTGAGGCCGATCCACGAGCGATCCAGCCGCCTGACGAAGACGAAGGCGATCACCAGCAGCGCCAAGGACAACAGGACATAGTTGGCGTAGAACGACAGCTCGAACGAGTCCCCGATCCGGATGTTGTCGTTGAAGTCCCAGCCGAACAGGTTCATGCCGGCGACCGACAGACCCTGCGGGCCGCCGAGCACGTCGTTGACCTCCAGGAACGTCTTGAACAGCAATGCGAACGCGATGGTGACCACGGCGGAATAGTGGCCGCGGGTGCGCAACACCGGCAACAGCAGGATGGAGCCGATCACCGCCGCCATCAGCCCGCCGACGAGCAGCACGAGGATATGGGGGAGGGCGGTGTGCTGGGTGAGGACCGCGGCCGTGTAGCACCCGATGCCGAGGAAAGAGGCGCCGGCGAAATTGATCAGGCCGGTGTAGCCGAACTGGATGTTCAGTCCGAGGGTCGCCAGCACGAACAGGATGACGGTGGCGACCATCAGCAGCGTGAAATGGTCTTCGTGGAAGTACGCGGTCACCACCAGCACGCCGACCACGCTCAGCACGCCGAGCACGTCCTCGCGTTGGATGAGGAGGTCGCCGACCGGGCTCAGCAGGCCGAAGCGCGCCGCAATAACGATGGCAGCGGCGGCGCCGGCGAGAAGAACGACAATGCCTACCTGGGATTCGACCGCGAGCAGTGCGATGACGAAGGCAGTGCCGGCGGCGGCAAGCGCCAGCGCGGGAAGCAGCGCTCTCAGACCCGAAGGGCCGGCCGCCCGCTCGACGCTGTCGTTCCCGCTCATACGCGCTCGCTGACTTTTTCTTCGATCAGCCCGGTTGGCCGCCACGCCATGATCAGAATGACCACACCGAACGCGAACACGTCCTTGTAGGCGCTGGCGAAGGGAAGGGCGACGGCGCCGATGGTCTGCAGCAGAGCGAACAGAAAGCCGCCGATGATGGCGCCGTAGATGTTGCCGAGGCCGCCGACGATCGCCGCTGAAAAGCCGATGACGCCCAGCAGCAGCCCCATGCCGAAGTTGATCTCGTTGTAGTAGAGGCCATTCATGATGCCGGCGATCGCCGCCAGGGCCGAGCCGAGGGCGAAGGTGATCAGCACGATCAGCGTGAAATTGATGCCCATGGTCCGCGCCGTCTCCTCGTCCTGGGCGACGGCGCGGATGGCGAGGCCGAGCTTGGTGCGGTTCAGCAGGAGCTGGACGCCGACGATGACGGCGCCGCCGGCCACCAGCATCAACACGCTGTCGAGGCGCAGATAGAGGTTGCCGAACGTCACCGAGTCGGCCGGCAACAGCGCCGGAAACGGCTTCGGGTTGGCGCCTTCGGGATAGAACAGGCGGACGCTCTCACGCAGCACCGTCCCCAGCATCAGGGTGATCAAGAGGGTGTTGAGGGCCGGCGCCGCCCGAAGCGGCAGCACCAGAGCGCGGGCGATCAACGCCCCGAGCAGACCCATCGCGACCCCGGCGACGAGTACGATGGCGACGATCAGGAGCAACGGCGAGGTAACGCCGGCGCCGCTCAGCCCGAGATACGTCCCCAGCGCCGTGAACGCGCCAACCGTCAGCACATCGCCGTGCGAGAACTTGATCACGTCCAGCACCCCGAAGAACAGGGTGAAGCCGACGGCGACCAAAGCATACGTCATGCCCAGCATCAGGCCGTTGATGACGTACTGGGCGAGAAGGCCGACATCCATGGCGGAGTACGCTCAAGAAAGCGTCAGCCCCGAACTAGGGCTGGCCGGGCAGCTTGCGGTCGCCGCTCGCATATTCGCTGTCCTCCCAGACCGCCCACTTGCCGTCCTGGATCACGTACTTGGTGATCAAAGCGACGGTGTTCTGGCCGTGGTCGTCGAAGGTGATGGTGCCGACGATGGAGTCGCGGTCCTCGACGCCGTTGAGGTAGTCGCGGACTTTCTTGCGATCCGGGCCCACCGTTTCGATGGCGTCCAGGATCAGGTTCATCGCGGCGAACGCGAAGGCGCCATAAGCTTCCGCCGGGTCGGCGTAGCCCTGCTTGGCGTATTGCTCCATGAAGAACTGCCCGCCCGGCAGCTTTTCGGTCGGCGCACCTTCACGGAAGGCGAGGGCGCCTTCCGCCAGGTCCCCGGTGCCCTCGATGAACGCGTCGGAGACGATTCCCGACGTTCCCTGGAACACCGCGTCGACCCCGAGCTTCTCCATCTGGGAGCGGATGCGCACCCCGATCGGCGTCAGCCCGCCGAAGAACACCACTTCCGGATTGAGCGACTTGATGTTGGTGAGTTCGGCCGTGAAATCCTGCTGATCCGCGGTGACCCCGAACGTGGCGAGGATCTTGCCGCCGTTCTTTGCCAGGCTTTCGCTGAAATACTGGTTGTGGCCTTTGCCGTAGTCTGTGGTGTCGTGGATGACCGCCCAGGTCTTGTAGCCGAGACCGGTCATGAACTCGGCCGCGGTCTGGTTCTGGTTGATCATCGTGCCGTTGACGCGGTGGATCTCCTTGTAGTCGTTGCCATAGGTGATGTCCGGCAGCACGGCGCCCCAAACGATGACCGGCAGCCCGAACTTGTGGTAGGTATCAACCGTGGCGATGGCGACCGCCGAGCAGTAATGGGTGGCCGCGGCGACGACGTCCTTGTCGGCGGCCAGCTTGGTCGCCGCCTGCACGCCGATGTTGGGCTTGCACTCGTCATCCTGCACAACGAGTTCGTACGCGTACTTGGCGTCCGCATCGGCGTTGCGGAGCCGCACCGCCAGATCCGCCGAATTGCGCCCGCCGATGCCATTGGCGGAAACGCCGCCGGTCAGCGGCCCTATGAAGCCGACCGTCACCGTGTCCTTGGCATTGGCGGGGCCGGCCATCAGGCCGCCGATCCCCATGGCCACGAGCAGGCCAGTCGCCACCGTCTTCCATCGCCATGCGCCCGCCGAACCCTGCATCACCATCGCGCTCTTCCTTTTCCGCTCACACGCTCTTCCAGCCGCACGCCCTGCCGGCGCCCCTTGCGGCAAGAGCGGCATCACCCTAAGCGGCCCGCAACAGGCTGACAAGGCTGCACGGAGCGCTTGCGCGGGAACGGCCACGGGAGCTGTCGCGTCAAAGCGCTGCAACTTGCCGAACCTACCATGAAGAAACGGATGATTGCGGCCTTGGTGAAGGGTGCTCTTGACGGCAAGGCGGTCGGTCGCCTACAAGGTCGGGCTGCCGGGGTCGTTTGCGGTCCCGGCGCGTTGTGCGGCGTGGTGTCGCCAACACGAGACGCGGCAGATCATGCAAGCGGCAGATCATGCAAGCGGCAGATCATGCAAGCGGCAGATCATGCAAGCGACAGGTCACGAAAGGCGGGGACTATGGCAAGGCGGTGCGGATTGACCGGCAAGGGGGTGCTGACCGGCAACAACGTCAGCCACGCTCACAACAAGACCCGCCGTCGGTTCCTCCCCAACCTGCAGGAGATGTCGGCGTTGAGCGAGTCGCTCGGGGAGTCCGTGCGCCTCAGGATCAGCACCCGGGCGATCAAGACCATCGACCACAAGGGCGGCCTCGACGCATTCCTGCTCGACACGCGCGACTCGGAACTGACGCCGCGGTTGCGCCGTATCAAGAAGCGCGTTCGCGCCGCCCAGAGGGTGTCTTCAGCCGCCGAGTCAGACGGTCAGCCGTCGCCGTCTTCCGCCTAGGCTGGCTGAATCGGCGCGCATCCGCCGCGCGAATGCTCTCAATGACAATGTTCACGACGGTCCGCTAGCCGTCTGCGGCCCACGGTGCGATGCGCGGTGTCAGGATGGCCTCTCCCGCTGTCAGGGTGCCGCCCGCTCCCGCTTGCTCCAGCGCCTCGATGCGCAAGAAGGCGAGGGCCATCGCGTCGACGCCGGAGCGGATGTCACCCACCTCCTTGTCCTCCAGCAGCACCGGCGTGCCGGCGGCCGGCAACGGCCCCGCCACCGCCACCGGCACCAGGCGCTTCCTGACCAGACCGCGGTACTTTGTGCGGGCAGTCAGTTCCTGACCCATGTAGCAGCCCTTTTCCCAGTCGACGCCGTTGAGTTCGTCGAAGCCGTTCTCGAGCAGGATCGACTTGTCCGGGATAAGGTCGCGGCTGCCGTCGGCAAGGCCGAGGTGGATGCGATGCCGGTCGTAAGCCTGCGCGTCCGCCGGAGCGAACCCGGCCGATTCGAGGACAGCCGCTGCATCGGCCGACGGCAGCACGGCCCGCGCGCCGGCAATCGCCAGGCGCGGATCCATGTAGGCGACGCCGTCGTGGAAAGCGGTCGCCGAACCGGGCTCCGGCGCGAGGCCGAGCGCTCCGGGCACGTCTCCACCGAAGAGGGCGGCGACCGTCAGCGCCGCGCTGCGATCCGTCAGCGTCACGTCGGAGCGGAGCTTGAAGATCCCGAGGCGGCGCTGCAGATCGGCGAGACGCTCCGCCTCGCAGTCGATGAGGATCGACGCGTCCTGCGCCACCATGAAAAAGTCATGCAGGTACTTGCCCTGCGGGGTCAGCAAGGCGGCATAGATCGCGCGATCCGCGGCAATGCGCCGCACGTCGTTGGACACCAGGCCCTGCAGGAACGTGCGGGAGTCGGCGCCGTCGACGGCGAGAACGCCGCGCCGTTCGAGGATGACGTAGTGAACCGGTTCGGTCTTCATTTTTCTCGCTGACGCCTTCTGGTTGGTCAGCCCATAAAGTCGGACGGCGCGCCGGTCTTGGCAAGGGCGCAGTGGCCTCGGCAAAACGTGTGCTATCGCTGCGGTTCTGGTATTCACGGTCCGCGGTCCGCTTCGTTCCCCTCAGCCGATGAGTTCGAAGGCAGCAAACAGACATGCCGATCCACGAAACCGATCCCTGGCGCATGCAGTATTTCGAGCATGTTCCATGCCCGGAAGGTGTTCATGTCCCGACCGAGGACGGCGACGCGTGGGCGCGCTACCCGAACTACAAGTGGATTTACAACAAGCTTTCCATCGCCGAGAGCCAGAACGTACCGTGCGGACCGCATGGCCTCGAGCCGCCGTCGTTCCCGGTGTTCAGCAAGCCGATCTACAACATGCGCGGCATGGGCGCCGGCTCCCGCGTGCTGCGCAGCCTGAAGGAATACAAGAGCCAGCAGCGCCCCGGCCACATGTGGATGCCGCTGTTCGAGGGCGAGCACGTGAGCACCGACGTGGCGATCGTCGATGGCGAGCCGAAGTGGTGGCGCCACGTCATCGGCAAGGCGCTGCCTGGCGGCATGTTCGACTACTGGACGGTGCTGGCCGAGCCGCGCGCGGACGTCGAAACCTACTGCGCCGACTGGACCCGACGGAACCTCGCCGGGTACACCGGGATGCTGAATTTCGAGACCATCGGCGCGCGCATCATCGAGGTGCACCTGCGTTTCTCGGACCAGTGGCCGGATCTGTACGGCACCGGTTGGACCGAAGCGCTGGTCGATCTCTACGCCGAGGGCCGGTGGCAGTTCGACGACAGTGACCGGCGGGAGGGGTACAGCGTGGTGCTGTTCGGCGCGCATGGGGTGCAGTATGCCCATCCGCCCCTCGATCTGGTGGAGGAGTGGCGGCAGACGCCGCAGGTCTCCAGCATCCAGATCACTTTCCATGAAGATCGCCCGCCGGCCGCCCATTCCATGCCGCCCGGGGGCTTCCGCCTCGGCATCGTCAACTGTTGGGAGTTGCAGACCGGCCTCAACCTTCGCGAGCGGCTGGCGCTCAGCTTCTGGTCGACGCAACAGCTTTTGCCGCGTAATCGTCGCAAGGGGAAGCGCGCCACCGAAGGCGCGTGAGGGCTGCGGAAGATGCAGGCGCGGTCGCAGGATCGGAGCGATGTGACCGAGACGGACCTTGCCGGGATCGAGGACATCGAGAACGTCTGGATCGCCATGTCCGACGGCTGCCGGCTGGCGGCACGGATCTGGATGCCGAAGGCGGCGGCAACCGAGCCGGTGCCGGCGATTCTGGAATACCTCCCCTACCGCAAGCGCGACTTCACCCGCGCCCGCGATGAGCCGATCCACCGCTACTTCGCGATCAACGGCTACGCCAGCGTGCGGGTGGACCTGCGCGGGTCCGGCGATTCCGAGGGGTACTGCACGACGAATACACCGTGCAGGAGCACGCGGATGCGCTGGAGATCATCGCCTGGATCGCCCGGCAGACATGGTGCAGCGGCGCCGTCGGCATGATGGGAATCTCGTGGGGCGGGTTCAATGCCCTGCAGGTGGCGGCGTTGCGGCCGCCGGCGCTGAAGGCAATCATCACGCTATGCTCCACCGATGACCGCTACGCTGACGACGCTCACTACATGGGCGGCTGTCTCCTCAACGAGAACATGCAGTGGGGCGCCATCCTGACGCTGTTTTCGGCGCTGCCGCCGGACCCGCACATCGTCGGCGAGCGCTGGCGCGAGATGTGGCGGCAGCGGCTCGAGCGCCTGCAGCCGTTCCCGGAGCTGTGGATGCGCCATCAGTGGCGCGACGGCTACTGGAAGCACGGCTCGGTGTGCGAGGATTACGCTGCGATCACATGCCCCGTGTACGCGATCGGCGGCTGGGCGGACGGCTACTCGAATGCGGTGCCGCGGCTGATGGCCAACCTGAGCTGTCCGCGGAAGGGGCTGATCGGGCCGTGGGCGCATCTCTTTCCCCATGACGGCGTGCCCGGACCGGCGATCGGGTTCCTGCAGGAGGCGGTCACCTGGTGGGACCACTGGCTGAAGGGACGGGCGACCGGCATCATGGACGAGCCGCTCCTGCGGGTGTGGATGCAGGAGAGCGTGGCGCCGGCACCGCAATACGCGGTTCGGCCGGGGCGCTGGATCGCCGAGGACGCCTGGCCGAGCGCGCGCATCCGCCCGCTCCGTTTCTTTCTCAATCCCGGTCATTTGTGGCGGGACGGGGCGGCGCCCGGCGGCGAACTCAGCTTTTCATCGCCGCAGACGACGGGGATGCGGGGCGGCGAGTGGTGCGGCTTCGGCGCGGAGGGCGAGTTCCCGCGCGACCAGCGCGCGGACGACGGCGGCTCCTTGGTGTTCGACAGCGATCCTTTGGATGAGCGCCTGGAGATACTGGGGGCCACGGTCATCACCCTCGATCTCCGCTGCAACAAGCCGGTGGCGCTCCTGGCGGTGCGCCTCTGCGACGTGGCGCCGGACGGCTCGTCGCTCCGGGTCACCTACGGCCTGCTCAATCTCACTCACCGCGGCGGCCACGAGCGGCCGCAGCCGCTGGTTCCCGGCGAATGGACGCAGGTCCGGATCCGCCTCAACGACATCGCCCATGCCTTCCCGGCCGGCCATCGCATCCGTCTCGCCCTGTCCTCGAGCTACTGGCCGATCGCGTGGCCGTCGCCGGCGGGGGCGGTGATCGGGGTGCGCACGGGGCAGAGCGTAGTCGATCTGCCGGTGCGGCCGCCACGCCGGGAGGACGACCGTCTACGCCCGTTCCAACCGCCGGAGGCGGCGCCGGGCACGTCCTACACCACGCTGCACCACTTTCCGACGCGGCGCCGTCTGGAGACCGACCTCACCACCAACGAGGTCGTCTACATCCTCGAAAGCGACGGCGGGGAATTCGGCGGCGCTTCCCTGGCGCGGCTCGAGGCCATCGACCTCGAACTCGGCTACACGCTGATCAAGCGCTACCGGATCATCGAGAGCGATCCGTTGTCGGCAGAAACGGAACTCGACCAGACCACCGTGCTCCGCCGCGGCGACTGGTCGATCCGCATTGAATGCCGGATGCGGTTGTCGGCGACGGCGCAGGTGTTCCAGCTCGCCGGCGACCTGGTTGCCTCCGAAGGCGACGCCACCGTCGCCCGCCGCGACTGGCGCGTCGCCCTGCCGCGGGCGCTGGTGTAGGGCCCATCCCACCACCCGGCGGGCGGCGCCGGGGCGGCATACGAGAACCCGTTGTCCCGATGAAACTGGTGGGCGCGACAGGATTTGAACCTGTGACCCCTACGATGTCAACGTAGTGCTCTCCCGCTGAGCTACGCGCCCCGTGCGCCGGCTTTCACTTGCAGCCGGCCGGAAGCCGAAGTCTTAGTGCCAACCCTCCGCGTTGACAAGACCCCGATCGCGCAGCGCCTGTCGCTCCTCATCGCAGCCATGCGCTTCAGGCGGCGAACTAGGTGGATTGGCTTCAGGCGGAGAAGTGAAGTGGTTCACGTATGGTGTGGGAGAAGGCTTCAGGCCACTTCATGATTGCCCGGAACATGGCGACGTCGCATACACTGTGCTTCAGGGACCAAAGGGGGAAGCTGACAATGCTTGCGAAAAAGAAGGCAACGGGCAGACGCGGTTCTTGGTTTGCATCAGTTGATGGTATATGCTATCCGGTGTTACACTCATACTGGTATAGCCAGAAGCAGTACCACGACGTCAACATGACGCCGGCATTCTGCGACAAGAACCCGAAAGCGCAGGACTTCATCAAAGCGCTGCTGTCCGGCGACAAGGCGATATTGGCGAAGTCGGGTCCATCAAATCCGGATGATACACTTGAACACTTCGTGCGGCGCGGCTACATCGCCCTCTTTGTATACGAGTTCGTATCATACGATGTCGACGGGCTGAAGCTTAGCCTGAAGGAAAGGCTTGTCGATTTGGAGTAGTATGCTTGTGTCTCGACAGACCGACATGAGCGGCTTGCCGCCGGTATTGAGAACATCGCGACCGGGCGGAGAATGAGCTTTGAACGACCTCGACACATTGCTCGCCGAGTTGCGCCGGCTGCAGCCGGAGTTGCGAAAGCGCTACCCGATAAGGTCGATGGGGGTGTTTGGCTCCTACGTGCGAGGCGAGCAACGCGACGATTCTGATCTCGACTTGCTGGTCGATGTCGACGATAGCGTCACGTTAATCGACCTCGTCAGGCTCGAACGCGAACTGAGCGAAGCCCTGGGCGTGACCGTCGACCTTGTCTTCAAAGAGGGCCTGAGGCCGAGGATCGGTGAGCGGATCTTCGCCGAGGTCACGGCGGTATGAAGCGCGATGTTCGGGATGATCTCGATGACATGCTGACATACGCGTTGCAAGCGCAAGCCTTCGTTGGTGGGTTCAGCGCGGAAGACTTCATCGCCGACAAGCGAACGTGCTATGCAGTGACTTATTCCCTCCATGTCATCGGTGAAGCCGCCAAAAAGGTGCCTCCCGAGACCCGCGAGAGGTATCCACACATTCCGTGGATGGACATCGTGGGGATGCGCAATCGCTTGGTTCACGACTACCTCGGCACCGATCCGAACATTATCTACCAGACTGTTGTTCGTTTTCTTCCGGAACTGAGTGCCGCTCTTCCTCAAGTCATTTCCGATTTGGACGAAACAGGCGATCGCGCAGCGCCCTGAGACGCCGAGGATCGCGCGGCGTGGGCGTCGGCCGGTCGAGGCGCGAGGCCGTCCGCTTCGGGATCGAACCGGCGCCACATCCAGAGGAGTAGGAGCAGGCCGGGGAGGGCGGCGAGGGTGGTGGCGAGGAAGAAGGACGGCCAGTCCAACACCTCCGCGAGCCAGCCGGCGCCGGAGGAGAGGACGGTGCGCGACAGCGCCATGAGGGAGGTGAGCAGGGCGTATTGGGTGGCGGTGTAGGCGACGTTGCAGAGCGACGAGAGGTAGGCGACGAAGGCCGTGGTGCCCATGCCGGTGGTTACGTTCTCGACGGCGATGGTCAGGCCGAGCATGGCGACGTCGGGGCCGACCCAGGCCTGGACGACGAAAACCAGGTTGGAGAGCGCCATCAGCACGCCGCAGAGGAACAGCCCCGGCACGATGCCGAGGCGGGCCAGCAGCACGCCGCCCATGAGGCCGCCGCCGATGGTGGCGACGGTGCCGAACAGTTTGACCACCTCGGCGATCTCGGTCTTGGTGAAGCCGAGGTCGAGGAAGAACGGCACCTTCATGACGCCGAGGACCGCGTCGCCGAACTTGTAGAGCATGATGAACGCGAGGATCGCCAGCCAGCCGCGGCGGCCGATGAATTCCAGCAACGGCAGGACCGCGGCGGCATAGAGCCACGCCAGCGCCTCGGCCAAAGCCCGCGGCAGATGCCGGCGGGTCTCCAGGAAGCGTTCGGCGTGGCGCTCGCGCTCCAGGGACTGAGGGGTCATGCGCGCCGCGGGTTCGGGGTTGACCAGAATGGCGGCGACACCGACCAGGACCAGGGATGCCAGGATCAGGAACACCGTCGACCACGGCAGGAGGTCCGCCAGGATCAGGCCGCCGGCGCCGGCGGCGAACTGGCCGGTGCGCCAGCCGAACACGGCGGTGGCGGCGCCGGCGGCCAATGCACGCTCCTCCAGGATCTCGACCCGGTACGCGTCGATGACCACATCCTGACCGGCCGACGCAAAAGCCACGGCGATGGCGAATGCGGCGGTCCAGGCGATCTGGTGGCCTGGGTCGGTAAAGCCCATGCCGGCGATGGCGACGAGCAGCACCCCCTGGCCGCACAGCGCCCAGCCGCGGCGGCGCCCGAACGCGGCTGTCAGCAGCGGCAGCGGCAGGCGGTCGATAAACGGCGCGGTCAGGAACTTGAGGGAGTACGGCAGGCTGACCAGGGCGAACAGCCCGACCCCGGTGAGGCTGACGCCGGACTCGATGAGCCAGGCGGAGAGCGGTTCGGCCAGCACCCCGAATGGCAGCCCGCTGGAGAAGCCGAGGAAAAGCATCGCCAGCACCCGCGGATCGCGATAGACCCGCGCCGCCGCCGACCACGACCTCGCTGGCTCTCGCTGCGGGCCGGGTTGATCCGTCACGAGGGCAGGCTCACGCGCGCTTCAGCTTCACCAGTTCGGCGAGGGACACTTCGGGTCGGGCGCCGACGTGGCTGATGACCTCGGCGGCGGCGATGGCGCCCAGGCGGCCACAGTCGGTGAGCGGGCGGCCGAAGGTTAGCCCGTAGAGGAAGCCGGCGGCGTAGGCGTCGCCAGCGCCGGTGGTGTCCACCACCATGTCGGCAGGCTCCGCCTCGAGAACGTGGAGCTGTTCCTTGGACAAGACGACGGCGCCTTTCTCGGAGCGGGTCAGCGCCGCCACCTCGCAGTGGCCGCGCACGTGGCGGATCGCTTCGTCGAAGGCGTGGACCTGGTAGAGGGAGACGATTTCATCCTCGTTGGCGAACAGCACGTCCACATGCTCGGTGACCAGATCGAGGAAGTCGGCGCGGTGACGATCGACGCAGAACGGATCGGAGAGGCTCAACGCGACCTTACGCCCCGCCGCATGGGCGGTGTTCGCCGCCTTCACGAACGCCTGCTTGGCCCGCGGCCGATCCCACAGATACCCTTCGAGGTAGGTGATGCCGGCGGCGGCGACGGCGGCCTCGTCGATGTCCTCGGGATCGAGCTCGGCACTGATCCCGAGACAGGTCTGCATGGTGCGGTGGGCGTCCGGGGTGACGAAGATCAGGCAGCGGCCGGTGGCTGGTCCGTCGCGAGCCGGGGCGGTGTCGAAGGCGATCCCCAGCGAGCGGATGTCGTGGCGGAAGATGGCGCCGAACTGGTCGTCGCGCACCTTGCCGACGAACGCGCCACGGCCGCCGAGCGACGCCAAACCGGCGATGGTGTTGGCCGCCGAGCCGCCGGAAACCTCCACCGCCGGGCCCATGCGGTCGTAGAGGGCGTCGGCGGTCGCGGCGTCGATCAGGGTCATCGTTCCCTTGTTGAGGCCGTTGGCGGCGATGAACGCCTCGTCGGCATGAGCCAGGACGTCGACGATCGCATTGCCGACACCGATGACGTCGTGTTGCAGTTCCGCCAAAGCGACACCCCCTTCGAAGCGTGATGGTGCGGGAGTATAGCCGGGGAAACGCCGGCGACAAGCGGCTCAGGCGTTGATGCCGAGGAGGCCGCGGGCGAAAGCCTTGGGGTCGAACGGGCGCATGTCTTCCAGTTGCTCGCCAACGCCGACGACGTGCACCGGCAGCCCGAACCGGTCGGCGAGGGCGACCACGACGCCGCCCTTGGCCGAGCCATCGAGCTTGGTCATCACCAGGCCGGTGACGTTGACGATGCTCCGGAACGTCTCGACCTGGCTGTGGGCGTTCTGGCCGACGGTGGCGTCGAGCACCAGGATGGTGTCGTGGGGGGCGGTTTCGTCGACTTTCTTCAGCACGCGGATGATCTTGGTGAGTTCAGCCATGAGGTCGGCGCGGTTGTGCAGGCGGCCGGCGGTGTCGATCAGCAGCACGTCGGCGCGCCGCTCCCGCGCCGTCTCCAGCGCCTCGTACGCCAGCCCGGCAGCGTCCGTGCCCGGCGGCCGCGCGATCACCGGGCAGCCGGCGCGCTCGCCCCAGATCTGGAGTTGCTCGATGGCGGCGGCGCGGAACGTGTCGCCGGCGGCCAGCATGACGTTGAGGCCGACGTGCTTGAACAGGGCCGCCAGCTTGGCGATGGTGGTAGTCTTGCCGCTACCGTTGACGCCGCACACCAGGATCACATGGGGCTTCCGAGCCTGGTGGATGCTGATCATCTCGGAGACCGGCGCCAGGATCCGGGTGATTTCCTCGGCAAGCGCGGCGCGCACCTCGTCGGCGGTGACCTCCTGGTCAAAGCGGGACCGGGCGAGCGCGGATGTCAGCTTGGCCGCCGTGGCGACGCCGATGTCGGCGGCGATCAACAGGTCCTCAAGCTCCTCCAGCGCAGCGCGGTCGAGGCGGCGGCCGGTGAACAGCTCGGAGATGCCGCCCCCGAGCCGCGCCGACGACCGGCTCAGCCCCTGGCGCAGGCGGCGGAGCCAGCCCTTGCTTTCCTCCTCCGGCTCGGCGCCGGACGAGGCGGGGGAGGTGTCGTTCATGGGATGAGGCTCCCGGTCAGGCCATCGCCGTCGAACCCGTCGATCCGCACCGGGATCAACGCGCCGGGCACGGCGTCCCGGTCGAGACGGACCACGGCGTAGTGGCGGCATCGCCCGATGCGTCCCGCTTCCACCAGCACCTCGGTGCGGGCGCCGACGCGGCGCTCATGAAAGCGTCGCCGCGCCCGTTCACCGGCTTCGCGGAGGCGGGCCGCGCGGGCGCGCCGCTCCGGCCCCGGCACCTGCGGCATCCGCGCGGCCGGGGTGCCGGGACGAGGCGAATAGGGGAACACGTGCAGGTAGGGCACGTCGAGCGCCTCGACGGCGTCCAATGTCGCTTGAAACATGGCCGGGCTCTCGGTGGGGAAGCCGGCGATCAGGTCGGCGCCGAACACGATGCCGGGGCGGGCATGGCGCAGGCGCTGTGCGAGGCTGAACACGTCGCCGCGCCGGTGCCGGCGCCGCATCCGCTTCAACACGGTGTCGTCCATCGCCTGGAGGCTGAAATGCACGTGCGGCATCAGGCGCGCGTGGTCGGCGAAGGCCGACACCAGCGCATCGTCGACCGCCGCCGGATCCAAGGTCGACAGGCGGAGGCGCGGCAGCGCCGGCACCTCTGCCAGCACCGCCGGCACCAGGTCGCCGAGCCGCGGTCGTTCTGCGAGATCGGCGCCGTAGGAGCAGATGTCGACGCCGGTCAGAACCACTTCACTAATGCCGCGAGCCACCAAGGCGCGCACCTTAGCGATGATCCGCTCCGGCGCGACGCTGCGGTTCGGCCCCCGCGCCGCCGGGATGATGCAGAAGGTGCAGTGGTGGTCGCAGCCCTGTTGGATCTGGACGAAGGCGCGCGCGCGGCCCTCGAAGCCTTCGAGCAGGGGCGGCGTCGCCGAGGGCTCGGCGGCGATGTCGGCAACGGCGACGACGCTGTCGCGGTCGTCGAGGCGGCGGCGGTCGAGCTTCTCCCGGTTGCCCAGCACCTGATCCACCTCCGGCATGGCGGCGAAGGCGGCGGGCTCCAGTTGCGCGGCGCAGCCGGTGACGACGATGCGGTCACCGGGGCACTCGCGGCGAAGCCTGCGGATAGTCTGGCGCGCCTGGCGGACGGCTTCGCCGGTCACCGCGCAAGTGTTGACGATGACGGCGCCGGTGACGCCGGCGGCGGCGGCCTCGGCGCGCATCACCTCCGATTCGAAGGCGTTGAGCCGGCAACCCATGGTGACGATGCGGAGTTCGGTCATGACGCGGCCGCCGTCAGCGCCGCAGGATCGAAGGCGCCGGTGAAGCTGACCACGGCGGGGCCGGTCATCAGCACATGGTCGTCGCGCAGCAGCCTGATGGAGAGGGTGCCGCCATCCAGCACCACGTCGACCTCGCGGCCGGTGAAGCCGCGGCGATGGGCGGCTGCGACGGCGGCACAGGCGCCGCTGCCGCAGGCCTCGGTGATGCCGGCGCCGCGCTCCCACACCCTGAGGCGGAGCCGGTCCGGCGCCAGCACCTGGACCACCTCGACATTGGTGCGTTCCGGGAACAGGGGGTGGCGTTCGATCATCGGCCCGTAGGCGTCGAGCGTGATGGACGCCGCGTCGTCGACGAAGAACACCGCGTGCGGGTTGCCGACGCTTACGGCGACGGGGTCGTGGAGGGGGCCGGCGGCGACTGCGAGGCTGAGGGTGTCGGCGGCTTCGGCGAGCGGGATATCCCGCCAGTCGAAGCTGACGCGGCCCATGTCGACGGCGATCAAGCCGCCCTCCGTGGTCTCGGCGTCGAGCAGGCCGGCGGCGGTCTCGATGACGGCATGATCCGCTCCGCTCCCACCCATTACCAGGGCGGCGACGCAGCGGGCGCCGTTGCCGCAGGCTGCGACCTCATGGCCAT
This sequence comes from Rhodospirillales bacterium, assembly GCA_016710335.1. Lineage (NCBI taxonomy): Bacteria > Pseudomonadati > Pseudomonadota > Alphaproteobacteria > Rhodospirillales > Rhodospirillales bacterium. Next base: position 422,073 of record JADJXQ010000002.1, on the reverse strand, counting down.
CGGCATTGAAGATGCGCATGGCCACGTCGGCGAGGCCGTTGCGGGGCGGCTCGATGACGATCACCTGGTCACAGCCGATGCCGCGCCGCCGGTCGGCGATGGCGCGCGCCTGCCCGGCGTTCGGGGCGAACGGCCGCTCACGCGCATCGACGACGACGAAATCGTTGCCGAGGCCGTGCATCTTGATGAAGGGGACGGCGTCCATACGTCGCTTAATATGATCGGGCAGCGCCGAAAGTCTACCCGGTTGCCGCATCCGCCGTGGAACGGTGCCCGCCTCAAGCTGCGTGCGCGGCGCGAAAGCGCTCCATATGGAAGGCGACTTGATCGGGGTGGTAGGGCTCGGCGGCACCGACGGGGCAGGCGCGCCGCGCCCGGCAGCCGAGGGTCATGCAGTCGGCGCCGGCCGCCGAAGCGAGATGACGGACACAGGCGGTGACGTCGTAGACGCCGGCGCCGATGGCGCCGACCGGGCAGGTGCTGCGGCAAGGTTGGCCGGCGCACGTTGCGCAGGGACTGGTTCCCGCCGGTCGCGGCGTTGTCTCCAGCGGCTCCGAAAAGAGCAGCACGGCGCGGTAGGCGTGCCACAGGCCGAAGTGCGGGTGGATCAGCGAGCCGATCGGCGATGGAAACACCATGTCGGCCCGTTGCGCCCATTGCAGGAACGGATGGAACGGCGGGCCGTCGAAGGGAAACACCGCTCGCGCACCGAGCCGTCGGGCGACGTCGCCGATGCGGTGCCGGATCCAGTCGTCGAGGGGGTGCGTCGCCGCCTCGCGCTCGGCTTTCGGAACATCGGCGGTGAAGGCATGCCACATGGCCGCTCCGGTGTTGCCGATCATCACCAGCGCGGTCAGCGGCGGGGCAACGTTGTCGTCCGAACCGACGCGCGTGTCGCCGCGGCAGATCAGGCCCAGGGAAGCGATGGCCGGAGCGATGGTCTCGGCGATGGTCTCGGCGATGCCGTGGAAGTGGATCACGCGTTAGATCGCGTCGGATAGTGGCGCCGAGGCCGGCTCCGTCGGGTGGGGTTGGTGCGGCGGGGCGATGAGGTCGCGGTAGCAATGCCATGTGGCGTAGGCGAGGACCGGCAGCGCCACGGCCAAGCCGAGCCCGAACGTCGCGATGCCGCAGGCGGTCACCAACGCGATCAACGCCGCCCAGCCGAACATGACCTGCCAGTTGGCGCGAACCGTCAGGATGCTGGCTCCGATGGCGGTGACCACGTCGACCCGGCGATCGAACATCATGGGGATCGACACCGCGGTGACGGCGAAGATCACCAGCGCGAACCCGGCGCCAAGCAGGGTCCCGATCGACAGGAGCAGGGCGCCCTCGAGGGTGAACGGCACCTCGAGGATGAAGTTCTCCAACGGCGGCGGAGGGCGGTTATAAACGATGGCGAACAGGAAGATTGCCACCTCGACCCATATGAACCAAATGAACATCAAGACTATGCCCATCGCCGAAAGCTGGCCGATGTTCTCCCGGAACGCCGAATACGCAGGATGCAGGCCAACGGCGTGTCCGCTCTCCAACCGCCGGCTGACGTCGTAGAGGCCGACCACGAGGATGGGTGCAAGCAACACGAAGCCGCCGGCAAGCGGCAGAACCAACGAGCCCAGGTCCGCGGCGATCACTCCGTAGCCCAAGACGATGCTGAGCAGAGCGAAGGCGCCGCCATACACGATGCTGATCACGGGTGCCTGCAGAAAGTCTTGCCAGCCGGCGGCGAGCCAGTAGCCGGAGCGGTCGACGGAGACTGTCCTGATGCCGACCGGCAGGCTATACGCTCGGTGGTTCATTGCGAGCCGCTCCTCACGAACCGCCCGGCCGGGTATGCTCGTCGACGGAGCGGACGCTGTACTGGGTGGCGATGGTCAGCCCCTTCAGCGGCCCCAGGAGGGCGACCGCGCCCAACACCGTCGCCGGGAGCCAGATGACGGCATGCAGCCACAGCGGCGGCTCCAACAGCCGTTCCAGCAGCCAGACGAGGCCGACGATGCCGAAGCCGAGAATGAAGATGCCGGCGACAGCCGGGGCGTCGCCGGCGTCGTGACCACCGAACTCAAGGCCGCACACCTGGCAGCGATCGGTCACCTTGAGGAAGCCGTCGAACAGGGCCCCCTGGCCACAGCGGGGACAGCGGCCGCGCAACCCAGCGACGAAGGGATGCGCGGTGCGTCCGCCGTTCACCATGATCATCGCCCGCGGGCCAGGGACCCGGTCGCCGGGATCAATGCATCGGTCCGCTGTAGCCGGCGCTTCCCCACCAGTAGACACAGGTGAACAGGAACAGCCAGACCACGTCGACGAAATGCCAGTACCACGCCGCCGCTTCGAAACCGACATGCTGCTCCGGCGTAAAGTCGCCGCGGCGCGCCCGGAAAAAGCAGACGGTGAGGAAACAGGCGCCGATGAACACGTGGAAGCCGTGAAACCCGGTGGCCATGAAGAAGGTCGATGAGTAAATGCCCTCGGTGAAGCCGAACGGCGCCTCGGCGTACTCGATCGCCTGCAGCGCCAGGAACAGGAAGCCGAGCAGCACGGTGGCGCCGGTCCAGAATACCAGCTTCTGGCGGTCGCCGTGCACCACAGCATGGTGAGCGATGGTGACGGTGGCGCCTGAAGTCAGCAGGATCAGGGTGTTGAGGAACGGCAGCCCCCAGGGGTCCATCGGCACCACCCCTTCCGGCGGCCACACCTCGGAGGCGGTGCGGCTGATCAACGGCAGGCTGGCGTCGAAGTAAGCCCAGAAGAACGCGAAAAAGAACATCACCTCGGACGCGATGAACAGCAGCATTCCGACCCGAAGGCCGTGGCGGACGACGCTGGTGTGGTAACCCCTGTGGGCTTCGCGGACCACGTCCCGCCACCAGAAATAGAACGTCGCCAGCAACAGGGCGAAGCCGGCCAACAGCACCCAGGGGATGCCGGTGTGCATGAAAATGATGCCGCCGATCGCCATGCTCAGTGCGGCGACCGTCCCCACCAGCGGCCACGGGCTCGGGTCCACCATGTGGAAGGGATGTGTCTTCGTCTCGCTCGCCATCTCTTTCCCCTGATTATCGGTGCGTTGTTGACGGTTCCCGTTGTGGTTACAGGTCCGCGGCCTTGCCTTTGGCTTCGGCGACTGTAGGCGGGCGCTGTCCCTGCGTCTCGTCGTCAACGGCCGGACCGTCCGCCGGGTAGAAGGTATAGGACAGGGTCATCTTCTTCACGTCGCGGGTGGCCGGATCTTCGTAGATCTCCGGATCGACGTAGAACAGCACCGGCATTGAGACACGTTCGTCCGGCGCGAGGCTTTGCTTGCTGAAACAGAAGCAATCGATCTTCGTGAAATAGCTCGCCGCCTTGTAGGGCGTGACGCTGAATGTGGCGGTGCCGGTGATCGGATCGTCGGAGAGGTTCTCCGCCTCGTAGTGCACCAGCATCTCCTCGCCAAGCCGCACCTGCACCTCCCGCTGCACCGGCCGGAATGCCCAGGGCAGCTTCGAGTTGACGTTGGCGTCGAAGCGGACGGTGATGACCGCGTCAGAGGGTCCAAGGGCATGAGCCGGGGCGTCGATGGTCGGCGTGCCGCCATAGCCGGTGACCTGGCAGAACAGCCGGTAGAGCGGCACCGAGGCGAATGACAGTCCGACCATGCCGAAGACGAGTGCGGTAAGTGCCGCTGCGGTCACGCCCCGCCGCCGGTTTCCGCCACGCTTCTTCGATGTATCGGTGCTCACCGTCGCCTCGTCGCCATCCCGTCCCCGAGTGTTCCTACTCCGCCGCTGAATGGGCGTGGGCAGGACCGTGACCGTGCCCGCCCGCGGGACCGATCACCGGCAGTTCCTCGTGGGTGTGGAACGGAGCCGGCGATGGCACGGTCCACTCGAGCGTCGTCGCGCCCTCGCCCCACGGATTGGCCGCCGCCTTCTCGCCGTGGCGGAACGTGTGCCACACGATATAGAGGAAAAGGAACGTCCCGACCATCGTGATCAGCGCGCCGATGGAGCTGACCAGGTTCCACCCGAAGTACGGGTCGGGGTAGTCGGGGATGCGCCGCGGCATGCCGGCGAGCCCCGAGAAGTGCTGCGGGAAGAACAACACGTTGACGCCCGTAAAGAAGACCCAATACTGGATCTGCCCGAGGCGCTCGTTATACTGCCGCCCCGACATCTTGCTGATCCAGTAAAAGTAGCCGCCGAACATGGCGAAGATCGCCGCGATCCCCATGACGTAATGGAAGTGGGCGACGACGTAGTAGGTGTCGTGCATGACGAAGTCGATGCCGGCGTTGGCAAGCAACACGCCGGTGACGCCGCCGACCACGAACAGGAAGATGAAGCCGATGGCGTAAAGCATCGGCGTCTTGAGTTCGATCGACCCGCCCCACATGGTCGCCAGCCAACTGAAGATCTTGATGCCGGTGGGGACCGCGATGATCATCGTCGCGATGGTGAAGTAGGCGCGCGTATCGACGCCGAGCCCGACGGTGTACATGTGGTGGGCCCACACGATGAAGCCGACGAAGCCGATCGCGCCATGGCGTAGGCCATGCCGAGGTAGCCGAACACCGGCTTCCGCGAGAAGGTCGAGACGATCTGGCTGATGATCCCGAACGCCGGGATGATGATGATATAGACTTCCGGGTGGCCGAAGAACCAGAACAGGTGCTGCCACAACACCGGATCGCCGCCCGCCGCCGTATCGAAAAACGCGGTCCCGAAGTTGCGGTCGGTGAGCAGCATGGTCAGGCCCCCGGCCAGCACCGGCAACGCCAGCAGCAGCAGGAACGCCGTGACAAGGATCGCCCAGACGAACAGCGGCATGCGATGTATGGTCATGCCGGGAGCGCGCATGTTCAGAATGGTGGTGATGAAATTGATCGCTCCCAGCACGGAGCCGGCACCGGCGACGTGCAGCGCCAGGATGCCGAAGTCCACGGACGGGCCGGGATGGAAGGTGGCGGCGCTGAGCGGCGGATAGACCGTCCACCCGGTGCCGGGCCCGGCGCCGACCAGCGCGGAGAGGATCAGGAGGATGAGGCCCGCCGCGGTCAGCCAGAAGCTGATGTTGTTCATGCGCGGGAAGGCCATGTCCGGCGCCCCGATCATCAGCGGCACGAACCAGTTGCCGAAACCGCCGATCATCGCCGGCATGACGACGAAGAACACCATCAGGAAGCCGTGGGCGGTGACCAGCACGTTGTAGAACTGGAAGTCGTCGATGAACTGAACGCCCGGAGCCGCCAGCTCGAGACGGATGTACCACGACATCATTCCGCCGATAATCGCCGCGATGATCGACAGCACGATGTACATCGTGCCGATGTCCTTATGGTTGGTGGAGTAGGCCCACCGCCGCCAGCCGGCTGGATGGTGTGCATGGGCCTCATGCTCCGCGTGTCCCGCAACAGCTCCGTATGCCATAGTCGTGCCTTCCCTTGATCCCTGAGCCTGAACTGTCCCGCGATGCCTACTGCGTTTCCGAAGCGCGCGGCGCTTCCGCGACGTTGGTCGCCGGGCGTCCGCGATTGCTCGCGAACTGCTCCTGCGCCTCCTTCGTCCACTCTTCGAACCGCTCCTTGGAGACGGCCTCGATCTGGATCGGCATGAAACCGTGATTGACGCCGCACAACTCCGAGCACATGCCGTAGTACATGCCCTCGCGGGTGATGCGGGTCCACGTCTCGTTGACCCGTCCCGGCACCGCGTCCATCTTCAGCCCGAGCGAGGGCACCGCAAAATTGTGAATGACGTCATCGGCGGCTACCAGGATCTGGATGGTGGTGTCGACCGGCAGGACGATGCGGTTGTCGACCGTCAACAGCCTTGCCTGGCCCTCTTCCAGGTCTTCCTCCGGCACCATGATGCTGTCGAACTCGAACTCTCCGTGGTCGGGGTAGCCGTAAGTCCAGTACCATTGATGGCCGGTGACTTTCAGCGTCATGTCATAATCCGGCGCCTTGTCCGAATAGTAGAGCAGCCTGAGCGACGGAATGGCGATGATCACCAGGATCACGATCGGCAGGGCCGTCCATGCCACTTCCAGCAGAGTATTGTGCGTTGTCCTGGTGGGGACCGGATGGCGCGCGGCGTTGAACCGGTAGATCACGTAGGCGAGAATGCCCAGCACCAGCAGCACGATCAACACCTGGATGACCAGCAGCAGGTTATGGAAGTCCTGGATCTCCTCCATCACCGGCGAACCGGCATCCTGCAGGCCCATCTGCCACGGGTTGGAACGGGCATCCACCTTTTCGTCAGCCGCGGCGGCCAGTCCAGGGTGGAACACCCATCCGAGAGCGTAAACCGAAACGATCGCCAGAAGTCTGTTCAGCATGTCCCTCACCCACGCACCGTGTTCAGTGCTCAGTTCTGTGGTCTCTAGTGGTCCAGTCCCATGGCCCGGTTCTATCCGCAGCCCAGTATAGTCGATACACCCGCAGGTTTGCCAATATCCCGGCTCGGCCGCCCGTTGAACGCATAGGCGGAGTTCCGGGGGATTTCCCCTATCGCGGATTGAAGGCTCGATCGAGGTAACATGAGCGAAACCGAATGAAAAGGATTTTCTTTCGCAGTTGCAAGGTGTACTTCTCGTGCCGAACGATTGGCGTCGGGCGCCGGGGGCAAGGCGACAACGGCAGCGTGGGCGACGAGCTTCGAAGGGACAGCAAGGATGCAGAGAAAGTGGCTGTGGGGGGTCGTCCTGGGAGCGGCGGCCCTGTTCATGTATGTGAGCATAATCGCCCGCGTCGGCAGCGGCGGCTGAACCGGATCGGATAAGACCGCTCAGCGATGCTGGAAATCGTCGACCTGCCCCATGTCAACGCCGCGCTCAACGGCCTGACCATCGTGTTTCTGAGCGCCGGCCTGGTATTCATCCTGCGCGGCGACCGGGCTCGCCATCGCGCCTGCATGGTGGGCGCGCTCGTGGCCTCGGGCGCGTTCCTGGTGACCTACCTGACCTATCATTTCAATTCGGGGCTGGCCCGATTCGGCGGCGAAGGCGCGGTGCGGCCGGTGTACTTTACCCTCTTGATCGTGCACATCGTCGTCGCCGCGGCGATCGTCCCGATCGTCCCGATCACCGTCTATCGGGCCGCCACCGGGGTCTTCGACCGGCACCGGCGCATCGCTCGCTGGACCTGGCCGCTGTGGATGTTCGTCGCCGTCTCCGGGGTCATCGTCTACGTGATGGCCGTGCACCTCTATCCGCACGCGGAGGGGCCCCATGCCGGCGCTTGAACGCTCCAGTCCGGTTGGCCCAGTACGGCCGATCGCCGGCGCAGCCGCCCGCGAGCTCTGGGGCTGGAGCGCCCTGGCCGTCGGATCCCTTGCCATTGCCGGCGTATTCGCGCTGCTGCTCGCCGTCTCCCGCATCCCCGGCATCGAGACGGTGTTTCCATGGCCGGTGGATTTCTTCCACAAAGGCCTCGTCATCCACGTGGTGTTCTCGTTCGTGGTGTGGTTCCTGGCGGTGTTCGGCGCCATGCTGTTGATGGGCGTCGAGCCGCGCCCAGGCGAGTCCGGGAACGTATTCCGCATGGGCGCCACCGCAGTGGTCGCCGCGGCGGCGGCGCTGCCGCTGCTGTTCGTGCCGGCGCTGATGGATCGAGGCGCCGCGACGCTCAACAACTACGTCCCGGCAATCGTCGATCCCGTCTATTACGCCGGCCTGGTGCTGTTGGCGTCGGCGCTTGCCATCGTCTCCATCCGCACCCTCGTCGCCGTCGGGACCGGCTGGGCGCCTCGCGACGTGACGGCGATCGTCATCGCCGGGGCGGCGGTCGTCTATCTCCTGGCGCTCGCCTGCTTCGGCATCGCCCTGTTGCTGCTCGTGCTCGGCGGCGAGCCGGCCGGCCACACGTTCAACGAGGACCTGTTCTGGGGCGGCGGCCACGTGTTGCAGTTCCTCAACACGCTCCTGCTGCTCGTCGCCTGGACCTGGCTGGCAGAGATCGCCATGGGGCGGCCGCTGGTGCCCCCGCCGGTGTTGATCGCGGCGACGGTGCTGCTCGTCCTGCCGGCGCTGGCGGCGCCGGTCTTCTACCTGGTATTCGCGCCATTTTCCGCCACCCAGACGCAGGCGTTCACGGACCTTCAATACGCCCTTGCCCTGCCCCCGGTCCTCGTTGCCGGCGCCATTGTCGCCGGTTTGGTCGGCGGGGACGGGCGGCCGCTGCCATGGCGCGACCCGGCGTGGATCTGCCTCGCCGCATCCGTCGTCGTGTTCGCGGTCGGAGGGGGACTTGGATTGTTCGTCGACGGCGCCGACACGCGCACGCCGGCGCACTACCACGGGGTCATCGCCGGTGTCACCCTCGCGTTCATGGGCCTGTTCTACGCCCTGTTCCTGCCGGCGCTCGGGCGCGCGGTGAGACATGGCAAAAGCGTGTGCGCTCAGATATGGTTGTTCGCCGGCGGGCAACTCACCGCCTGCATCGGACTGTTCCTTGCCGGCGGCATGGGCGCACCGCGCAAGACCGCCGGCGCAGCGCAGGGACTGGACCATATCGGCGCCATGGTCGGCATGGGGATGAACGGCATAGGCGGCCTTGTTGCCGTGATTGGCGGCGTGTTGTTCGTGTGGATCGCCGCGACGGCGCTGCTGCGGCGCCCGGCCGAAGCGTCCGTGGCGCCATCCGGCTATCGCGCCTGACATCGGCTCGCGAGGAGAGGAGGAGACCAGTGTCGACCGTGCAGACCGCAGAGGCCCGTGCCGCCGGCGATGCGGCGGCCGCCCCCGGACAGCGGGTGGAGCCGCGCTTTCGCGTCAGAGACTACGCAGTCCTCCTGAAGCCGCGAGTGATGTCGCTGGTGGTGTTCACCGCGCTGGTCGGCATGGCGCTGGCGCCGGGCCACCTCGCGCCCGCGACCGCCGTGATCGCGCTGGCGTGCATCGCCCTCGGCGCCGGCGCCTCCGGAGCCATCAACATGTGGTACGACCGCGACATCGACGCCGAGATGATGCGCACCATGCAGCGGCCGCTGCCGGCCGGTCGTCTCAACCCCGGCGCCGCGCTGATCTTCGGCTCGGTGCTCGCCGTCGCTTCGGTGGCGGCCATGGCACTCCTGGTCAACGCCATCGCCGCCGCTTTGCTGGCGCTCACCATCGCCTACTACGTGTTCGTCTACACCATGTGGCTGAAGCGCCGCACGCCGCAGAACATCGTCATTGGCGGCGCCGCCGGAGCCTTGCCGCCGATGATCGGCTGGGCGGTGACTGCGGGCGAGCTCGGCCTCGGCGCCGTCGCACTGTTCGCCATCATTTTCCTGTGGACGCCGCCCCACTCCTGGGCGCTGGCGCTGTTCCGCCGGGGCGACTATGACCGGGCGCAGGTGCCGATGCTGCCGGTGGTGGCCGGTGACCGCGAAACCCGCCGGCAGATGCTGATCTACACCCTGATCCTGCTGCCGGCGACGTTCGCGCCGGTTCTGATCGGGCTCTCCGGGGCGGTCTACGGCGTTGCAGCCGCGGCGCTGGGCGCCGGCTTTCTCTATCACGCCATCCGGGTGTGGCGGGACGACGGGCTGGCGACGGCGCGGGCCATGTTTTTCTTCTCGATTCTCTATCTGTTTCTGATCTTCGCCGCACTGCTGGTCGATCGTGCGGTGCAGATGGTCGCCGCGTGACCGCCAGCGCCGAGGCCGCGCCGCCGGCATACCGGCGGCTGGAGACGATTTTCGCCCGCATCCACGCCGTCGGCGACGCCCAGGCGATGCTGCACTGGGACATGGCGACCATGATGCCGAAGGGCGGCGCAGCGGCGCGCGCCGAGCAACTGGCGGTGCTCGCCACCCTCCGCCACGGCATGCTGATCAGTACCGAATGCGGCGAACTGCTTCAGGGCGCCGCCGACAGCGACGGGCTGAATCCATGGCAGGCGGCCAACCTCCGCGAGATGCGGCGGGCATGGCTGCATGCGACGGCGCTCTCCGAGGATCAGGTGGAGCGCCTGTCGCGGGCCACGTCGGTGTGCGAGACGGCGTGGCGGGGGGCTCGCGCGGACGACGATTTCGCTGCCGTGCTGCCGAAGCTGGAGGCCGTGCTGGCGCTGGTGCGCGAGACCGCTGCGGCCAAGGCTGAGAGGCTGGAATTAGGTCCGTATGACGCGCTGCTCGACGCTTTTGAGCCGGACGGACGCGCCGCCGAGATCGACCTTATTTTTGCCGATCTCGAGGCCTTCCTCCCCGACTTTCTGCAGGAGGTGCTGGAGCGCCAGGCGCGGCGGCCGGAAGTCGTCGTTCCCGAGGGGCCGTTCCCGGTCGATGCCCAGCGGGCGCTTGCGGTCCGCCTGATGCGGATGCTCGGCTTCGATTTCGATCACGGCCGCCTCGACGTCAGCCTGCATCCATTCTGCGGCGGCACCCCCGACGACATCCGCATCACCACCCGCTACGACGAGGGCGATTTCGCCAAGGCGCTGATGGGGGTTCTGCACGAGACCGGCCACGCGCTGTACGAGCGCGGCCTGCCGCCGGCGTGGCGCAGACAGCCGGTGGGCGAGGCCCGCGGCATGGTGTTGCACGAGAGCCAGTCGCTCCTGATGGAAATGCAGGTCTGCCGCTCGCGCGCCTTCATCGCGCATCTGGCGCCGCTGCTCGCCGAGACGTTCGGCGGCAATGGGCCGGTGTGGGAGGCCGACGCCCTCTACCGCTCCTACACTCGCGTCGCGCCCGGCTTCATTCGCGTCGACGCCGACGAGGTGACCTACCCGGCCCACGTCATTCTGCGCTACCGGTTGGAGCGCGCCATGATTGCCGGCGATCTGGAGGCGCGCGATCTGCCGGCGGCTTGGGCCGACGGCATGCAGCGCCTGATCGGCCTGACGCCGCCGTCGGACGCGCTCGGCTGCCTGCAGGACATTCACTGGTACGACGGTGCCTGGGGCTACTTCCCCACCTACACCCTCGGCGCGCTGGCCGCCGCGCAGCTCTTCGAAGCCGCCCGCACCGCCGACCCGGCGATTGCGCCCGGCATCGCCGTCGGCGACTTTGCGCCGCTGACGACGTGGCTACGCCGCGAGATTCACGGCCGCGGGTCGCTCATGTCGACGTCGGCGCTGATGACCGCCGCCACCGGCCGTCCCCTCGCCACCGACAGCTTCAAGCGCCACCTGCAGCAGCGGTACGCTACTAAAACGGGATAGCGTAGGTGACGTAGACTTCTTCTTCGCCCGGGTTGTTGTCGTGGATGCCGGCGTTGGAGATGTGGGCGATGTTGAGGCCGAGGCGGGACTGGTCGGCAAACTGGTAATTCAGCCCCAGCGACAGGCGAAACTGAAAGACGCCGCCGAGGTCGCTTGAGTCGTCGCGGCTGTAGCCGCCGAGGCCCGCCAGCGGCGTCACCACGAAGTTGCCGTAGGCGAGATCGGCATAGATGGCGCCATAGCCGAAGATGCCGCCGTCGGCGTTGACCATGAGACCAACGGCCGGGCCGAGGCCCCACAGCTTGTCCCCGCCGCGCGCTTCGATCCTGCCGGCTGCGGATGTTTTGGATGCGTTGAACGGCGCGCGGATGTCGAACACGCCGAGCCCGAAGTCGACGTAGTTCGGCGCGCGGCCGAGCAGGTCGATGCCGCCGAGCCTGGCCGCGACGGCCGCGGGTTCGGCTGCCGATGCGCCGCCGGCGGCCAGCAGCCACACCACCGCGACGGCGACCGCACGCCGCACCATCCTGTCCCCCAGCCGCAGATGCTGCCGCCAGCCTGTCGCATTGGCATTCGCAACCATTGCTGTCTCCCGCGCTTCGGTCTGTTTCCACTGCGGTCTTCGGACGATGTGCCGCACTTGACCTTGTTCGGCGGCCATACACGAAAATGCCGCCACAGTTCAAGCATTTAACGCAGCATCGGCTCCGGGTGGGCCGGTCAGCGGGGAACAACCGGCGCGAACGCCTTTTGCGGTGCGTCTTCGGTGACGAAGCTGCCGGCGTAGATCTGTTTGCCGGCTTCGACGATGACGACGCCGGCAAAGGTCGAGAACCAGCGCTGTCCGATCTTTTCCCACGCCGCTGCCGACGACAGAATCATGCTCGAGTGTACCGGCGGGACGTAGAGCGCGGTCGACCATCCGAGCGGTTCGAACAGGCCGTCCCGAAGGCTCCGCGACAACTGTCCCGGCGAATACGGTCGGCCGTTGCCGAACGGGGTCCGCTCGAAGCGCGCCCAAACGCCACGCCGATTCGGCACAACCACCATGATGCGGCCGCCGTCCGCCATCACCCGCCACAGTTCCCGCATCATCGGGCGCGGCGGCTCGGCGCATTCGTGGGCGTGGACCACCAGCACCCGATCCATCGAGCGGTCCGGGATCGGCAGGTAGGTCTCGTCGGCGAGGGTGGTCAAGCCCGCCCCATCGCGCGGCCAGTGCAGAACCCCCTGGGCGGCCGGCATCACCGCGAGCACGCGCTGGGCCTCGGCGCGGAACGGCCCGAGGAACGGCGTCGCGTAGCCGACGCCGAGGATGTTGAGGCCGTGCCCGTCCGGCCACAGCTCCCGAATCCGGCGGATGATCATCCGCCGGGCCACCCGGCCGAGACCGGATGCGTAGAAGTCCTTCAGTTCGAGAGCGTCCGTCCACATGATCCGAAACCCGGTAGTGCGGCAGAAATCTAGCGCACCCGCGCCCCGCAGTGGTAGTGTCGGGATCGGCGAAATCCTTGCAGCGGACGTGAATCGGCCAATGGCGCAACTTCAGGTGCATCAGATTCCGGTTCTCAGCGACAACTACGTCTACCTGGCGCGAGAGCCGGAAAACGATGTATGCGCGTGCGTCGATCCGGCGGTTGCGGAGCCGGTACTGCGCGCTCTCGACCGGCTCGGGTGGCGCCTCACCCACATTCTCAACACTCATCATCACGGCGACCACGTCGGCGGCAATCTTGAGTTGAAACGCGCCACCGGGTGCACCATCGTCGGAAACGCCGCCGACGCCGACCGCATTCCCGGCATCGATGTCGAGGTGCGGGACGGCGGCACGTTCCGGCTCGGAACCGAGAACGCGCGCATCATCGACGTCTCCGGTCACACTCGCGGCCACATCGCCTACTGGTTCGAGGCATCGCGGGTGCTGTTCTGCGGGGACACCCTGTTCTCCCTCGGGTGCGGCCGCCTTTTCGAGGGAACGCCGGCGGAGATGTGGGCGAGCCTCCGGAAGCTTCGCGATCTGCCGGACGACACGGCGGTGTATTGCGCCCATGAATACACGCTATCCAACGCCGCCTTCGCCCTCGCCGTCGATCCGGACAACAGCGCGCTGCGGGCGAGGGCCGAGGAGGTTCGTGCGTTGCGCGCCGTCAACAGGCCGACGGTGCCGTCGACCATCGGCGCCGAGCGCGCCGCCAATCCGTTCCTCCGTGCCGACGCAGACGACCTGCAGCAGGCCGCCGGTCTCGCCGGCCGCGATCCCGTCTCCGCGTTCGCCGAAATCCGCCGGCGCAAGGACCGCTTCTGAGTGACGCGGCCCGCGGCCAACGCCCCCGTTGCTCCTCGGCGCGGCTGCCTCTAAGGTTCCGGCCGCCAGAAACCTGCAGCGGAGACCGCCCGATGTCCTTTCTCGCCACCCGCATCGGCCGCATCAAGCCGTCACCCACCATCGCCGTGTCGCAACTGGCGGCCGATCTCAAGGCCGCCGGACGCGACGTGATCGGCCTTGGCGCCGGTGAGCCCGATTTCGACACCCCGCGCCACATCTGCGAGGCCGCGAAGGCGGCCATCGACGCCGGCGACACCCGGTACACTGCCGTCGCCGGTACGCTCGCGCTGCGCCGGGCGATCTGCGCCAAGTTCGAGCGCGACAACGGCCTCCAGTACACGCCGGACCAGGTCACCGTCGGCTGCGGCGGCAAGCAGATCATCTTCAACGCGATGATGGCGACCATCGACGCCGGTGACGAGGTGGTCATACCGGCGCCCTACTGGGTGTCCTACCCGGACATCGTCGAACTGGCGCATGGCCGGCCGGTCATCGTCCCCACCACCGCCGAGTCAGGCTTCCGGCTGAACCCGGCCGATCTGGACGCCGCGATCACGTCGAAGACCAAGTGGGTGATCCTCAACTCGCCCTCGAACCCGTCCGGCGCCGCTTATACTGAATCGGAGTTGCGCGGGATCACCGACGTCCTGGTGCGGCACCCTCATGTGTGGGTGCTGACCGACGACATCTACGAGTTCATCGTTTACGACGACTTCGCCTTCACCACGCCGGCGCAAGTGGAGCCGCGCCTCCACGAGCGCACCCTGACCCTCAACGGCTGCTCGAAGGCGCACTGCATGACCGGCTGGCGGGTGGGCTACGGCGCCGGGCCGATCCCGTTGATCAAGGCGATGAACAACATCCAGTCCCAGTCGACCACCCACACCAGTTCCATCTCGCAGGCGGCGGCGGTGGCCGCGCTCAACGGCCCCCAGGATTTCATCGCTGCCAACAACGCGGTGTTCAAGGAGCGCCGCGATCTCGTCGTCGCGATGCTAAACCAGGCGGACGGCCTGCACTGCCCGACGCCGGAGGGCGCGTTCTACGTCTATCCGTCCTGCGCCGGCGTCATCGGCAAGCGTATGCCGGACGGCCGGCCGATCGCCAGCGACGACGACTTTGTGACGTATCTGCTCGGCGCGGAGGGCGTGGCGGCCGTGCAGGGCTCGGCGTTCGGTCTGTCGCCCCACTTCCGCGTCTCCTACGCCACCTCCACCGCAGCGCTCGAGGAGGCCTGCAGGCGCATTCAGCGCGCGTGCGCGGCATTGAGTTAGAACTCGCCGCACACCGTAGGGGGCCGGGAACCTTAAGCCTGGAACTTTAGGCCCGGAACCTTCAGCCGCGGGCAGGCTTATCCTCAGCAGCGGCGAAGGCTCTGCGTATGGCTGTTGTTCCTTTACTCGCGACTTTGCTCAGGCGAGAGGGGTAGGGAGGATTGTTGAAATGGGCAACCTGGATTGGAAATGGGTCGGGATCGGCGTCCTGATCATGCTGGTTCTCTCTCTGCTCGGCGGCATCGTGCTGACCCTGTTGATGCCGGAGGTGCGCAGCGCCGCCACTGTCGAGGAACTCGAAGCGATGACGCTCAGCGGCGGGCAGGCGTTTCTCGCGGCTGCGATCAACTTTCTGGCGTTCGTGATCGGCGGCTTCATCGTCGGCTGGAAGTCGGCCGGGCGGACCATCATCGAACCGGGCATCTCGGCCGCCGTTGCGGTTCTTATCGCGCTGCTCTTGGCCGGAAACTTCACGGTCATGAACCTGCTCGTCGGCGGACTCATTCCCTTTGCGGCAGGCGTGCTCGGCGGCTGGCTTGGAGAGCGCCGCCAGGACGCGACGCGCGCTCACGGCGCCAGTATGTAGAGAGCCCTGGCCAATCCGCTCAGCGGCTCGGCCACGCTTGCGGGAGCGGGCCGGGGCCACCGTCGGCGAGGAGGCTTTCCAGCGGCGTTCGCAGGCGGGCTGCGAGTGAAGCGCCGATCCTGTACACCCAGCCGCTGGCGCGGTCGTTGATGGCGCGGGCGATTTCGCGAACGGCGTCGACTTCGTCGCTTGCGTCCGCGGCGTCCACCGCCGCTTCTGCCGACGCCACTGCCCAAATCTCGCCGTCGATGTCGGCCGTGCGCACCGTCACCTCCAGGCCGTCGAAGGTGCGGACGCGGGCGACGGCGGCGTCCTCCGGCACCGTCACGTCGCCAGCCGGGCGCACGTCTTCGAACCGGACGTCCGTCAGCAGCGACGCCATGCGCGCGACCGCCGGCGTTTCTCCGGCGCCGCCGACCGGGGCGCCTTCAACGACCGCCAGATTCGCGTCGGGAGTGTCCCTGGCGAGGGAGTAGGTCGGGCCGCGCGGCGGCGAGATGGTGACTTGGGCGACCGTCTCGGGGGCGATATCGACGATGCTGTCGTCGAGCCAGGCGGACGGGGAGGTGTTCACCACCAGGCCGCCGCTCGCCAGCCACGCCCGTTCGTCGACAGCGCGGCGGAGGTAGGTGCCGGTGTCGCGGCCGCCGGTAAAGCCGTGGCGGCGCTTGCCGACGACGACATCCGCCAGCACCTCGCCATCGGCGTCTTCCAAGCGGACGCGACGGGATTGGGCGTCGGCGGCGGCGATGTCCTCCACTTCGAGCCGGGTGAACTTGTCCGGCTTGGCGGTCTTGCTCTCGATCAAATCCATGGCGGCCATGGTCGCCACCAGCTCGCGGACCGCGTTGGCAGACGCCGGATAGTCATGCTGGTCCGGCGCAACCCACAGCCCGCCGTGCTCGCGAACCACCGTAAAAGATCGATCCTTGTCGGCAATGATGATGCGGGCGACGGCATCCGGGGCGTCGCGAAGGCGGGGAAAGGCGGGCTCGCCGCTGAGTTGGGCCACATCCACGCCGGGCCGATCGAGAACCGCGACGACGGCAGCGATCAGGGTGATGAGGGTGACGATGGCGGCGGCGAGGACAAACTTGCTACTCATCGCATGCTCAACCCGTTGCCTGTCCGGCGTGAAAACGCGCGGCGCGCCGCCGGCGCACGATCGCCAGCCCGACGGCAACCATTGCGACGATGGCCGGCACCAGCCAGATGTTGAGCACCTGCAACCACGTCTCCAGCCTCTCCACGTCATTGCGCAGCGCGAACTGCACGTCGCGAAGCTCCGTGCGGAGGTTGATCAATTCGCCGCGAAACTGCTGGACTGCGTTCTGTTGCTCTGCCGTCAGCAGCACCTCAGATCCCGGCTCTTCCGTTTGCAGCGCGTTGATCCGGTTGCGGATTTCCTCGATCTTGGCGAGCAGCTCCTGCTCCTTGTCGCGGAACTGGTCATCGGCGCTGCGCCTCATCGCTTCCACGACCTCGAAGCGGCGATCCGTGATGCCACGGCCGCGCAACCCCGCCATGGCGGGTCCTCCGGCAAGGCTCTCCAGCGCCGCAAGGGCGAGATCGGCGTTGTTGGCCGTCGGCACCGAGAACTCCTGACCGAGCAGGGACTGGCTGCGCACCCAGTTCTCGTCGGCCAACATGTCGGCGTCGCTCACCAGGATGAGCTGCAGCGGCTCCCTGATCTGGTGAGATGGAAAGCGCATCCGCGGCGCCCTCGTCTTGCTGCGGGTCGCCGGCGGCGCCCCCGGTCTGCGCGTCGTCCTCTGTGTCGCCGTCCTTTGGGGGTCCGTCGGGAAACGCCGTGGACACCGGTCCGGTAACGCGGGCGGCGACGGTGAATGGCTGACCGGCCGGAACGAACGCCTGCAACAGCTTGATCGGCTCCGGCAGGAACTGGATGGACTGGACGTCGATCAGCATGGCTTCCGGGCTGGTGGTGATCAACGGCTCCACCGTGGTCGTCGCGCCGTCGCGGCCGCGAATGGCGCCGGCGCTTTTCATGACCACCACCTGGAGGTCGCCGCTGACCGCATCGTCGGCCGCCATCTGCGCCTTGCCGAGCGCCAGCCACACCACGTAGTCGGTGATGACCGGCCGACCCTGATGGCGGGCCCGCACCCGCAGCGCCGTGTTGCGGTCGCCGACCACCTGTCCCGGCGTCACCTCCACCCCCCAGGCCGTGAGGAGCGGCTCCAGCGTCTGCACGGCGCTGGCGGCACCCGGCGGGCGACCAGGCACCGCGAGGGTTTCGGCGAACGGATCGACGAACGCGAGAACCTTGCCGCCTCTGAGAACGAACTGGTCGATGGCGTAGAGGGTCTTGTCGTCGATGGTCGTCGGCTGGGCGAGGAGCAGGATGTCGACGTCGTCGTCGACCTCGAGCGAGCCGCCCTTCAGCATGCGCACGGTGAAGAACGCCTGCAGGCTTTCGGCCACCATCCACGGCTGTCCGCGGCTGAACTGGTCGCCGAACAGGGGAAGGTCGCCGATGACGCCGACCACCTGCTTGTCGGGGTTGGCGAGATCGTGGATCAGGCGCGTCAGGTCGTACTCCAGGAACTCGGCCCGCTCCGGCGCCAGGTACGGGATCGCTTCATCATCGTCTGTAGCGTTGGTGCCGGCGATGCCGAAGTAGGCGAGAGACCCGCCGTTGCCGACGGTAAGCGGGCTGATCCCGTCCGCCACCGCCAGATCTTCCTCCGGCGCATAGGGCTCCGGATCAAACCGCTCGATCTCCAACCGCCCATCGGCAATGCGCGCATACTGCTCCAACAGGGCGTCGACCCGCGCCGCGTGATTGGCGTAGTACGGGCCGAACGTCTCGAGTTGGGAGGACCGGTAGTAGCGCAACCGGATCGGTTCGTCGATCGCGGCCAGAACCGCGCGCGTCGCGTCGGTCAGCGTGTAGATGCCGTCCTCCGTCAGGTCGAGGCGCGCCGTTTTCAACGTACTTCCCGCAAGAATATTGACCGCGAAGAAGAACACGATGGCGAGGACGATCGCGATGGCGGCCAGGGCGGTGGAGCTGGGAGAAGTGGAACCGAGGATGCGCAGCGACAATGCCATGGCGTCACGCGCTTTTCTTGAGTTCGATGATGGCGGTGTTGATCACCAGGCCCGCCCCGATCAACGACAGGAAGAACACGACGGTGCGAAGCTCGATGACGCCCCGCGCCAAGGAATCGAAGTTGGAAAGGAAGCTGAAATCGGCGATGGCGTCGACGAAGACCGGCGGCAGCCAGCCGCGGATGATCGATTGCACCACCTCGACGCCGCTCATCAGGAACAGGAAGCCCAGCGTGGCCCCGAGCACGAAGGCGATGACCTGGTTGGGGGTCAGCGCCGAGGCGCAGGCGCTCAGCGCCAGGAAGCCCCCGGCCATCAGCCAGCTCCCGATGTAGGCGGCGGCGATGACGCCGTTGTCCGGGCTGCCGAGCACGTTGACGGTGATCCACAGCGGGAAGGTCAGCACGAGCGCGATGCCGGCGAACAGCCACGCCGCCAGGAACTTGCCGACCACCGCATCGGCAGCAGTGATCGGTAAGGTCATCAGCAACTCCAGGGTGCCGCTCTTGCGCTCTTCCGCCCACAGACGCATGCCGATTGCCGGAATCAGCAGCAGGTAAAGCCACGGATGGAACTGGAAGAACGGTTGCAGGTCGGCTTCGCCGCGAACGAAAAAGCCGCCGACGAAGAACGTCAGCGAACCGGCCAGCGCCAGAAAGATACAGATGAATACGTAGGCCAGCGGCGACGTGAAGTACGCCGTGAACTCGCGCCTGCAGATTGCGGAAACGGCAGCCGGGCTCATCTGCGTCCTATCTCGCCTCGGCTGGCGATGGTCGCGGCGAATCCGCGGTCAGAGCGCGGAAGACATCGTCCAGGCGACCGCGCTGCTCGCCGATCTCCTCGACCGGCACGCCGGCGCCTTCGATCGCGGCATGGACATCGTCGAGGATTTCCGCGCCGTCTGCCGGGAAAGCGACGATGCCCATGGCGCCGTCGACGGCGCGCTGGGTTTCGACCCGCGCGACCGTCGCGACCCGGCGCAAGGCCGCCGCCGCTTCATCATGGCGGCCGAAAGCCACCCGCACCGTCACGGCGTTGTGGAACCGCGAGCGCGCCAGCAAGGCCTCCGGCGTTTCATCGGCGACGACCCGCCCACGTGCGATGATGACGGCGCGGCTGCACACCGCCTCCACCTCTTCAAGGATGTGGGTGGAAATGATGATCGCCTTGTTGGCGGCCATCTCCGTCAGCAGCGCCCGCACCTCGTGCTTCTGGTTGGGATCGAGGCCGTCGGTCGGCTCGTCGAGGATCAGCACCTCGGGATCGAGCAGGATGGCCTGCGCCAAGCCGACCCGACGCTTGAATCCCTTGGAAAGCGTATCGATCGGTTGCAGCCAGACCGGACCCAAATGGAGAAGCTCTCGCACGCGATCAAGACGGCCGGCCCGTTCGCCGGCCCGGACGCCCCGCACGTCGGCGACGAAGGCGAGGAACGAGGCAGGGGTCATGTCGCCATAGAGCGGCGCGCCTTCCGGCAGATAGCCGATGGTGCGCTTGACGCTGATCGGGTCCCGGCTGACGTCCTTGCCGACGACGATGGCGGTGCCGCCATCGGGGCGCAGAAATCCTGTGATCATGCGCATCGTGGTGGTCTTGCCGGCGCCATTGGGGCCGAGAAAGCCCATGACCTCGCCGCGGTGGACGCGGAGGGAAACGCCGTCCACGGCCGCGATCGCGCCGAAGTGCTTCTTCAGCCCTTGAAGGTCGATGAGGACGTCCATGGTTTCCGATGCGAGAGGGCGGAGCCTGATCGACTCTGCCGGAACCGTTTAGTCCGGTCCCCGCTGTCGATCAAGGGGCGGATGAGCGATGTCGATACGGCCGGGCGCGCTGCACTGCGCTGATAAACCGCGCGGCGTAGGGCTTCTGACGCGATCGTTCGACTTCAGACTGAATGACCGGCTTGTGTGGTTGCGCGTTCCGCTGCGGGGACCAGCAGCGGCGTTCCCCACATCTTCTCGAGTTGATAGAAGGCGCGAATCTCGGGGCGGAACAGGTGCACGATCACGTCCCCGGCGTCGATCAGCACCCAGTCGCATTGCGGCGCTCCCTCCACCGCAAGCCGAGGCGCGCCGAACGCCTTGATCTTCTCCCGGAGATTTTCGCTCATCGCGCCGACGTGGCGCTGCGAGGTTCCCGACGCGATCACCATGTAATCGGCAATGGTGGTCTTTCCCGCGAGGTCGAGGACGACGACATCTTCGGCCTTGCCGTCCTCCAGTGAGGCATGCACGAGCGCAAGCAAAGGATGATTCGCCGGCGGTCTGCCTGTTGCAGTTGGTATGGCCCCGTATCCCTGATCTGTTGTTACTGTGCTGTCGCTTCCGGCACGACTAGGCCTTCTCCGGCGTCCATTCCGGTTCCCGGCCATCCGGCCCACGGGTCCGCCGCCGGATTTCGGTCGCCGATGTGGCGTGCGTAGGGACGCGAAGAAACGTCCAAGCCGGGGGACGCAGGTCGGCGAGCGCCCGCGCCCGTGACGGAGGCACCCGCGCTTTCGCGAACCGCCGCGACGCAACACCGGACAACGCCCGTAAAGAATAGGTCGGGCGCGGAAAAACCGCAATGGGGACGCTGCGGAACAGCCTTCGCCACTGCTTCCATTGCGGGATCTGGACGAGATTGTCAGCTCCCATCAGCCACACGAAGCGGATCGCTCTGAAGCGCCTTCGCAGTGCGGCGATGGTATCCACGGTGTGGGACGTGCCGAACTCACTCTCGATGCCGGTAACCCGGATGCGCCGGTGGTCGGCGATCCGCTGCGCCGCCTCGATCCGCGCCGCCATGGTCGCCATGTCGGCGGTCGCCTTCAGCGGGTTCTGCGGAGACACCATCCACCAGACTTCATCCAGGCGCAGCCGCTCCAGCGCGATCAACGAGATGTGCCGGTGCCCGTCATGGGCGGGATTGAACGAACCGCCGAGCAGCCCCACGCGCCTGCCGCACCTCATTATCTGGCGGCGGGCCCGGTCACGGGCGGCATTGTCCCGAACCGCGCACAACGTACTTGAAGCTGGTCAACTGCTCGACGCCGACCGGGCCGCGGGCGTGCAGCTTGCCGGTGGAGATGCCGATCTCCGCTCCCATGCCGAACTCGCCGCCATCGGCAAACTGGGTGGAGGCGTTGACCATGAGGATTGCGCTGTCGAGGCGGTTGACGAACTGTTCCGCCGCCGCCGGATTTTCGGTGATGATGGCCTCCGTGTGGCCCGAAGAATGGCGGGCAACGTGATCGATGGCGGCGTCCAAGCTTTCGACGACGCGCACCGAGAGGATCGCGTCCAGGTATTCGGTGTCCCAGTCCCCATCGTCGGCGGCGGCGACTCGCGTGTCGATGGCGCGCGTCTCGGCGTCACCGCGCACCTCGCAGCCCGCTTCCATCAACGCATCGAGGATCGGCGGCAGCACCGTCTTGGCGATCGCCCGGTCGATGAGCAGGGTTTCGGTGGCGCCGCAGATCCCGGTCCGCCGCATCTTGGCGTTGAGGGTTACGGCCCGCGCCATGTCCGGATCGGCGTCGGTGTGGATATAGGTGTGGCAGATCCCCTCCAGGTGCTTGAATAGCGGCACCCGGCTCTCGGCGGTGATGCGCTCGATCAGCGACTTGCCGCCGCGGGGCACGATCACGTCGATGAATTCGCTCATCTTCAGCATCTCGCCGACTGCTGCGCGATCGGTGCTCGGCACCAACTGGATGCTTTGTGCCGGCAGGTCCGCGGCGATCAGCCCGACGCTGAGACTTTCCATGATCGCCGTCGAGGAGTTGAAGCTTTCTGAGCCGCAGCGGAGAATGGTTGCATTGCCGGCCTTGAGACAGAGCGCGCCCGCATCGGCGGTCACGTTCGGGCGCGATTCGTAGATGACGCCGATCACCCCGAGGGGCGTGCGGACGCGCGAGATATCGAGGCCGTTGGGCCGCCGCCACGCAGCCATCACCGCGCCGATCGGATCCGGCAGCGCCGCGATCTCCTCCAGGCCCGCCGCCGTCGCCTCAATGCGCTCGGGCGTCAGTGCCAGGCGGTCGATCAACGCCGGCGCCATGTTCCTTTGTTGCGCAGACGCCAAGTCCCTCGCGTTGGCTTTCAGGATGTTGCCGATTTGCGCCCGCAGGTTGGCGGCGGTTTGGCGCAGCGCCGCGTCCTTGGCGTCGGGCGAAGCGGTCGCCAGACGGGTCGCGGCGTCGCGGGCGCCGGCGCCGATGCGCTGCATCATTTGCGCCATGCTGTCTCGGCGATCGATGACGTCGGCGGTCATGGCGTCTCCCATCCATAGTCAATGGCCAGATCGTCGCGGTGAATGATCTCCTCGCGCCCACGGTACCCGAGACGTTCCTCGATTTCACCGCCTTTGTGGCCCATGATCCGGCGCGCATCCTCCGCCGAATAGCTGCTAAGCCCGCGGCCCAGTTCGCGGCCGTCGGCGCTTCTGACCACGACCGCGTCGCCCTTGCTGAATGTCCCCTCCACGGCCACGACACCCACCGGCAACAGGCTGCTGCCGACCGCCAGCGCCCGTTCAGCGCCGGCATCGACGATGAGCGCGCCGGCGGGTTTAAGCGAACCGCCGATCCAGCGCTTTCGCGCCGTGCGCGGCGTCGCTCCGGGCAGAAACCACGTGCATCGCGCTCCCTCCCCGATGCGGCGGAGCGGGTTCAACGGCTTGCCGTCGGCGATCACCATCCGGCAACCGGCGCCCATAGCGATGCGCGCGGCCGCCAGCTTGGTCACCATGCCGCCGGTGCCGTCGCCGCCCGCGGCGTCCCCGGCCGCCGCCTCGATGTCCGGCGTGATCGCGTGGATCTCCGACACCAGATGCGCCTCGGCGTCGCGCCGCGGGTCCGAAGAGTAGAACCCGTCGATGTCCGATAACAACACCAGAATATCGGCGCTGATCATAGCGGCGACGCGGGCGGCGAGGCGGTCGTTGTCGCCGAAGCGGATCTCGTCGGTGGCGACGGTATCGTTCTCGTTGATCAGCGGCACCGCGCCGGCGCGCAGCAGGGTGGTGAGCGTCGCGTGGGCGTTGATGTAGCGGCGGCGGTCCTCGGTGTCGGACAGGGTCAGCAGCACCTGCGCCACGGTAAGACCATGACGGGCCAGCATCTCCTGGTAAGCGTGGGCGAGCTGGATCATGCCGGTCGCCGCCGCCGCCTGCTTTTCATCGAGGCGCAGCGTGCCCATCGGTAGTCCCAACTGCCGGCGGCCGACCGCGATCGCGCCCGACGAGACGAGCAGAACCTCCTGGCCGCGGGCCCGCATCGCTGCCACGTCCTCTGCGAGCGCCGTCAGCCAGGGCGCGTGAATGGACCCCCGCGCCTCGTCCACCAACAGCGCCGAGCCGATCTTGACGACGATCCGGCGCCCGCCGGCGAGACGTGCGGATGTCCGTCCGGTGTTCATGCCCTCAAGCGCCGGTTGCGACATCGCCGGCAGCCTCGCCGCGGATCCCGGCGCGGACCCGACGCAGGATCTCTTCGCTACCGGTTCCCGCGATGGCCGACGCCATGACGACGGAAGCGCCCGAGGCCTCGGCGAGCCGGCGGCGCTGGCTCTCCGCCGCATCGGGCGACAGCGCATCCACCTTGTTGAGGGCGACGATCTCCGGCCGCTCTTCCAACCCGGCGCCATAGGCGCTGAGCTCGTGGCGCACCACCTGGTACGCCGCCGCCACGTCGTCGCCCGTCGCATCCACCAGATGCACGAGAACGCGGCAGCGCTCGATGTGGCCGAGGAAGCGGTCGCCGAGGCCGGCGCCGCCGTGGGCGCCCTCGATCAGTCCCGGGATGTCGGCGATCACCATCGTCTCGTCGTCGACCTCCGCAACCCCCAACTGTGGATGGAGCGTGGTGAATGGATAATCGGCGATCTTCGGCCGCGCCCGGGATACAACGGACAGAAATGTCGACTTCCCGGCGTTGGGAAGGCCGATCAGGCCGGCTTCGGCCACCAGCTTCAGGCGCAGCCACAGCCACGCCTCCTCCCCCGGCCAGCCCGGATCTGCCCGCCGCGGCGCCCGGTTGGTGGAGGTCTTGAAGCGGTCATTGCCGCGGCCGCCATCGCCGCCGCGGAACAGGGTCACGCGCTGGCCGACTTCTGTAAGATCCGCGAGCAAGGTTTCCTTGTCCTCCGCAAACACCTGGGTGCCGGCCGGAACCGCCAGCACCACGTCTGCGCCGGCGGCGCCGGTGCGCTGGCGGCCCTTGCCGTGCTCGCCGCGGCCGGCTTTGAAGTGCTGACGGTAACGGTAGTCGATGAGGGTGTTGAGGCCGGCGACGCATTCGATGACGACGTCACCGCCGCGCCCGCCGTCGCCCCCGTCCGGGCCGCCGAACTCGATGTACTTCTCGCGCCGGAACGACACGCAGCCGTTGCCGCCGTCGCCGCTCTTCACGAACACCTTGGCTTGATCGAGGAACTTCACGGCGAGGGACTCAAGCTATCGGCACGACCCGGTCGCGGCGCGGATGGAGCGGGGTGAGGCCTTACTTGTGGCTCGAGGTCGACGCCTTGCATGGGGCGCCCGCTCCGCGCACGACAACCGGAATGAGCCGGAACAGTCCTTCGAGTGATGTCACGCGCCACGCCGCCACGGGAAGGGCAATACGCGCTCAGTCCGCCGTGGCGATGGTGACGAACTTGCGGCCGCCGGCCTTGGTCAGGAACTGGACGCGTCCTTCGGTGAGGGCGAACAGGGTGTGGTCCTTGCCGATGCCGACGTTGTCGCCCGGATGGAAGCGCGTGCCCCGCTGGCGAACGATGATGTTGCCAGGGATCACGACTTCGCCGCCGTACTTCTTGACGCCGAGCCGCTTGCTCTGGCTGTCGCGGCCATTGCGTGAGCTGCCGCCCGCTTTCTTGTGCGCCATGCTGCTACTCCTCCATGCCGCTTGCGCCGCCGGCTTCTGCAGCCGGCGCTGCGCTCGTTCCGGCCTCTCCCGCATCATCGGCCGACCGCTTCGGCGGCTCGCCGGTGGGGCTGATCCCGGTGATCCTTAGCACCGTCAAATCCTGTCGATGCCCGTGGGTGCGGCGATAGTGCTTGCGGCGCTTTTTCTTGAACACCAGAATTTTTGGCGCGCGCTTCTGGTCGACGATCTCGGCGAACACTGCCGCGTTCTCGACCAGGGGCGCGCCAAGCTTGAGGGCCGCGCCGGCGCCGCCGAGCATCAGCACGTCGGGGATCGCCAAGCTGTCGCCGGGCTCGCCCGCCAGACGCTCCACTTCGATGCGGGCGTTCTCCTTGACGCGATATTGTTTTCCGCCGGTGCGGATGACTGCAAACATGCGCGCGATCCAATGATGACGTGAAGACAAATAACATGCGTCCCGGAACGACGAGCGCCCGGAAGACCGGCACTATATGGGCTTTGGCTTCGTTGTCAACGGCCGCTGGGCGGTAGCGTCGGGCGGCATCGCTGCCTATGTTGCATCGTGCCGGCGTGAAGTCCGACCTGGGGGACCCCGGGGGCTCAACTGGAAGCACGGAGAGGAGAGATATGCAGTACCTGCATACGATGGTCAGGATCAGCGATCTGGACGAGAGCCTTGATTTCTACTGCAACAAGCTGGGCCTCAAGGAAATGCGCCGGCAATCCAGCGACAGCGGGCGCTACACGCTGGTGTTTCTCGCGGCGCCCGAGGATGCCGAGCGCGCCCGCAGCGACTCGACGCCGATGCTGGAGCTCACCTACAACTGGGACCCGGAAGACTATGCCGGCGGGCGCAATTTCGGTCACCTCGCCTTCAGGGTCGACGACATCTATGAGACGTGCCAGCGCCTGATGGATGGCGGCGTCACCATCAACCGCCCGCCGCGGGACGGCCGCATGGCCTTCGTCCGCTCGCCGGACGGCATTTCCATCGAGCTCCTGCAGAAGGGCGAGGCGCTGCCCGGGCGGGAGCCGTGGTCCACCATGGAGAACACCGGCGCGTGGTAGAGGGGATGCCCCCACGCACCTCCGTCAAAAAGCGTGCAGGGGCTTGCTGTCTTCGAAGGCTTTGATCTGCTCGGGCGTCGCTTCGCCCTGGTGCCGGTTTTTCCACGTCTCGTACGGCATGCCGTAGACGAACTCCCGAGCCTGTTCGTAGTCCAGGGGGACGTCTTGGGCCTCCGCCGCTTTCATCACCCACTTTGCAAGGCAGTTGCGGCAGAAGCCGGCGAGGTTCATGAGGTCGATGTTCTGCACGTCGGTCCGCTGCCGCAGATGGGCGATGAGGCCTCGGAAGGCCGCCGCTTCGATCTCCGTCCGTGTTCGTTCGTCCATCTCGCTCCTCCATCATGCGCTCCCTGCCCGGCGTCGTGGACCGGAAACGCTGGAACAGGACGGGCGCCAAAGTCAAAGACCCGGCGCCCGCAATTCACATCAACAAGCGTTGTTGGTCAGCCAGTGTCAGGCGGCGGCCTTATCGCCCTCGATCAGCTTGCTCTCCGTCGCCTCGACGCTCTCCGGCATCCCGGCAGCAATGGTGATCTTGCGCGGCTTCAGCGCTTCCGGCACCTTGCGGACCAAGTCGATCGTCAACAGGCCGTTGTTGAGCGCGGCGCCGACGACACGAACGTGGTCGGCAAGCTGGAACTGCCGCTTGAACGAGCGACCGGCGATGCCGCGATACAGCACTTCGGCGCTATTCTCGGCCTCCTTGCGCTGACCTTCGACGAGCAGGGCGTTCTCCTGGAAGACGATCGACAGATCCTGCTCGGAAAAACCGGCAACCGCCAGGGTGATGCGGTAGTGGTCCTCGTCGGTCTTCTCGATATTATAGGGCGGGTAGCTGTTGCTGGTCTCCGCCCACTGGTTCGAGTCCTCCAACAACCGCATCAACCGATCGAAACCGACGGTCGAGCGGAACAGCGGAGAAAAATCAAAACGGGTCATGGCTACACATCCTCCATGTAAGCAATGTGCCAAGTGTGAGAGGTCACACGCGGTCGACCCCTCGGTTCCCGGCCGGGCCCTTCAAGTGGCGCCCAGCCACTGGAGAAATGGAGCGATCGCCACCTTCTGTCAAGGGGCGGCGGCGGACGATCGACTGCGATAACAGCGGGTTGGAGGCTTCTTGCAGAGGCGCCGCGACGATCGTCGCACGTGCTGCACAGGCGCCGGCGGCGGCTCGAAGAACCGCCGCCATGCCGATCCTTCCGGATCACGGAGTTGAGGTCCGGTGGGCGGACCCAAAACCGCCGCAGCGCTTGTTACGCGTGCCGTTCCGGATGGTAACGGAACGACGCGTGGACCCGCGCCCGGTACTCGATCACCTTGTTCTCCTGCATGCGCAGGTCGAGCATTTCAACCTCCGCGACCCGGAGATCCTCGAGATGCTCGGCTGCCTGTTCCAC
Organism: Rhodospirillales bacterium; assembly: GCA_016710335.1. Taxonomy (NCBI): domain Bacteria; kingdom Pseudomonadati; phylum Pseudomonadota; class Alphaproteobacteria; order Rhodospirillales; species Rhodospirillales bacterium. The sequence continues at coordinate 394,333 of JADJXQ010000002.1, read as the reverse complement.
GGCGCTTCTTGCCGCTTCTTCCCAGGAGGTGTTGCTGCTGCCGATGAGGCGAATGACGCGGTAGGTAGCCATGACGTTTCTCCCCTCTTGCCCATGGCTGATGCCACGATGCACGCCCGGCGGGGCGAAAGGGGGCGACCGTCCCGGTTCGTACCCGGCAGGCGCACGCTTCCCCGCTGCATGAACCCGGTGTCGGGAGCAACAGCGGCAGACCACCAGCTTAGCGCTTTCCCGCCCAACTCGCCAACCGCATTCGACAATGTCGCCAGGGCTGGGAGTCGCGAGACGAGGGTCAGCGGAGCTCGGGGTTGAGGGTGTAGAGGCCGATCCACTCGCCCTTGCCTAAAACGTGCCCCTCCATCGCCGCCAGTGCCTCCGGCGCGCCGAACCGGTCCGGCAGGTTCAGGCTCGGAACGTCCAGCGCGTACACGGTGAAGTAATAGCGATGTTTGATGGAGTCGTTCCACGGCGGGCAAGGGCCGTCGTAACCGCCGTAGTCGCCCTGCATGTCGGCGTCGCCGGCGAACCAGTCGGTGTAGCTGTTGATGCCGCGCACCCCATAGTCCGTGCGGCCGGGAGGCTTGCCGCGGGCGGACACCCGCTGCGAATCCTCGCCCGGCAGGAGTTCGGCGGTGTGCGCCGGGATGTCGACGAGCACCCAGTGATAGAAGTCAACGCGCGGCAGGTCGGCCGGCACCGTCATGTCCTCCTTGTTGACATGATCGGGCTTGGAGGGAACGTCCGGGTCATGACAGATGATCGCATAGGACTTCGTGCGGGCTGGCGCTCCCGACCAGCGGATGCCCGGGCTGCGGTTGCGGCCCATCGCCACGTGGCCCTCTTCGGCCGGGTTGCAGAACGCGAACTCGTCCGGGATCATCGTGCCGTTCGGCCACGCGTCGATGGTGACATTCAGCGTTTCCGTCATGGATTTGCCCCTTGATCTTCTGGCGAGTGGAGGCGCTTCTCTAGCACGGGCCGGCAGCGACCTCCACAGCCGAGGTCACGGCGCCGCGAATGCGCCCCCTGGCACGCCTTTCGTCGTCGAGTACTCGAAGTGCAGCGCCTCGCCGGGATGGACCAGGGGATGAATCGCGTGCGCCGCAATGGCCGCCTCCGCGAATCCGGTGAGGATCAGCTTCAGTTTGCCTGGGTAGGCGGCGATGTCGCCGATCGCAAACACACCCTCGAGGTTGGTCGCGCAGGTGGCGGGGTCGACGGCGATGCGATGGTGGTCAAGGTTCAGCCCCCATTCGGCGATCGGCCCCAGATTCTGCGACAACCCGAAGAACGGCAGCAGCACGTCAGCCTCCAAACGGCGCGTGTTTCCGGCGAGGTCCGCGACGATGACACCTCGTAATTCGCCGCCGTCGCCGTCAAGGGCGTTCAACTGGTAGGGGACCACCAGTTCGATGCGGCCTGCCGCTTCCAACGCCTTCAACGCCCGCACGCTTTCCGGAGCCGCACGGAACTTGGCGCGGCGATGGACCACGGCGACGCTCGCCGCCACGTCGGCCAACGCCAGCGCCCAATCGACCGCCGAATCGCCCCCGCCGGCGATCACCACGCGGCGGCCACGATAATCCTCGCGGCGCCCGACCAGATACTGCACGCCGAAGCCGGCGGGTCTGCTCTCATACGCTTCGATCCCGGCGAGCGGCGGCCGGTTGGGGCCGAAGGCGCCGACGCCGGCGGCGATGACGACCGCCCGGCAGTCGATGGGGGTTCCCGCCGACGTCTCCAAGTGCCAGCGCCGGTCCGCGATGGCGCGGAGCGCGACCACCTGCTGCCCCAGGTGCAGCACCGGCTTGAACGGCGCCGCCTGCTCGCGCAAGCGATCCACGAGGTCGCTGGCGAGGATGCGCGGGTATCCCGGGATGTCGTAGATCGGCTTTTCCGGATAGAGTGCGGCGCACTGGCCGCCGGCCGCGTCGAGGGCGTCGATCACTTGGCAGCCGAGCCCCAGCATGCCGCACTCGAACACCGCGAACAGGCCGACCGGTCCGGCGCCGATGATGGCGACATCGCATTCATGACTGGCGATGGTCATAGAAACCCCCTTTGGAAACAGCATGGCGCCCGGATATGATGCTCTGCAACATGACGCCCGCCGGCGCTGCGAGCAAGCATCGGGCGGCGGATGCGGCGGATGAAAGACGATGCGCAACAGGCTTGGCGCTGTATGCTGGCAGACAAGCTGACCCACATGGATTTCCGCAAGCACCTCCCCGGCGAGGCGGCGACGGCGGCGATCGGCCGGAGCTTGGCGCTGATCGCGCGACCGGGCGACGTGCTGGCGCTGTCGGGCGACCTCGGCGTCGGCAAGACCGTGCTGGCCCGCGCCTTCATCCGCGCCCGCTGCGGACATGTCGACGAGATTCCGAGCCCGACCTTCACCCTCGTGCAACTCTACGAGCCGGCGCCGCCGTTCATGACGACCGTTTACCACTTCGATCTCTATCGCCTGAACGGACCGGAGGAGGCATTCGAACTCGGCATTGAAGACGCCTTCGCCGATGGAATCTCGCTGATCGAATGGCCGGACCGCCTCGGCGATCTGCTGCCGGCGGCGCGGCTCGACGCGAACCTGCGGTACGCCGATGCGCCCGGCCACCGGATCCTAACCCTGCGCGGCAGCGAAAACTGGGCGAAGCGGCTGGTTGCTCTGGGCGAAGATGTCGGCTGACCGACACGCCCGCATCACTGCCTTCCTGGACGCCAACGGGTGGGGCGGGGCGGAGTCGCGGCGGCTCGCCGCCGACGCCTCGTTTCGCAGCTACAGGCGCCTCGCGCGCGATGGCCAAACGGCCGTGCTGATGGATGCGCCGCCGCCGAAGGAAGACGTGAGGCCGTTCATCCGCGTCGCCGACCACCTGCGGCGGCACGGGCTCGGGGCGCCGGCCGTCCTCGCCGAAGATACCGATGGCGGCCTGTTGTTGCTGGAGGACCTGGGCGACGACACCTTCACCCGGCTTCTGCAAAGAGGCGAGCCGGCGGAGCCCCTCTACGCCCTCGCCGTCGACGTTCTCGTTCACCTTCACCAGTTACCGGTGCCGGCGGGTGTCCCAGCCTACGATGACCAGCGCCTGCTCGACGAGGCGTCGCTTTTCACCGACTGGTACCTGCCGGCGGTACTGGATCGTCCCGTGACCGCGCCCGCCAGAGACGCTTTCCTGGGCGCCTGGTGCGAGACCTTGCCGGTGGTCCGGGACCAGCCACGCATCCTGGTGCTGCGGGATTTCCACGTCGACAATCTGATGCGGGTTGCCGGCCGCGAGGGACTGCCGGCCTGCGGCCTCCTCGATTTTCAGGACGCGGTCGCCGGGCCGGCAGCCTATGACCTGATGTCGCTCGTGGAGGACGCCCGCCGCGACATCCCCGCCGACCTGAAGGCTCGATTGCGAGGCCGCTACCGCGACGCTCTTCCGGGCCGAGACTGGACCGGCTTCGACGAAGTGTTCGCGGTTCTGGCGGCGCAGCGGCACGCCAAGGTCATCGGCATCTTCACGCGGCTCTGCGTGCGGGACGGCAAGCCCGGCTACCTGCACCACATCCCACGGGTCTGGCGGCTGTTGGAAACGGCGCTCGCCCATCCCGTCCTGGCGGGCGTCGCCGCCTGGTTCGAACGCCATGTGCCGCAGGACCGGCGCACCATCCCGCCATGCCGGATCGCCGCACCATGACTAGGGCGGTTCAGACCGGGACCAAGGCGATACAGGCCGGCCCGATCCGCCGCGGCATGGTGCTTGCAGCGGGGCTGGGTCTCCGCATGCGGCCGATCACCGACAAGACGCCGAAGCCGCTGATTGCGGTCGCCGGCCGCTCCCTGCTCGACCGTGTCATCGACCGGCTGGAGGCGGCGGGGGTTGGCAAGGTGGTCGTCAACGCCCACTACATGGCCGACAAGGTGGTCAAGCATCTCAAGAAGCGAAAGACGCCCAAGATCCGCGTCTCTGTCGAAGAAGAACGGCTGGAGACGGGTGGCGGCGTAGCCAAAGCGCTGCCACTGCTGGGAAAAAGGCCATTCTTCGTGGTCAACGGCGATGTCCTGTGGTTCGATGGCCCCTATCCGGCGTTGACGGCGATGATGGCGGCCTGGGACGACAGCCAGATGGACGCGCTGCTGCTGCTCCATCCGACCAATGAGGCCTACGGCTACGAAGGCGACGGCGATTTCGTCATGGACCCCGTTGGGCGGCTGACGCGCCGGCCGGAACGCCGGATCGCCCCGCTGCTGTTCGCCGGCGTTCAGATTCTGCATCCGCGCCTGTTCGACGACGCCGGGGACGGCGCCTATTCTCTCAATGTCCTCTACGACCGCGCGATCGAGGGCGGGCGGCTCTTCGGCCACCTTCATGACGGCACGTGGTTCCACGTCGGGCGGCCGCGCGACCTGGATGTCGTGGAACAGTACCTGGCCTCGGTCGATTGCGGCGTGAACCGCAGATGACCGGGCGCAGATGACCGGCGCGCGGATGCCCGGCGCGCGGATGACCGGCGGCGCCAACGTCTTCACCATCCCGGCCGGCATGCCGTTTGTCGATGCCTTGGCAGCGGGGCTCCGCCACCGGGTCGGCGACGATGCGGCGGCGCTTACCCGGGTCCGGGTCCTGTTGCCCAACCGCCGCGCTTGCCGCGCGCTCGCCGAGGCGTTTCTTCGCCATGGCGGCGGGCGGCCGTTGCTGCTGCCGCGCATTTCGCCGATCGGCGATGTCGACGAGGATGAACTGGCGTTTAGCGGGGCAGGGGAGAACGCGGGAGGCGAGGCCGGTACGCTGGACATGGCGATTTCGCCGGCGGTGCCGGATCTGCGTCGGCTGCTGCTGCTTACCCGGCTGATCCTCGCGATCCCGGGCGGCAGAAGATCGCCGGACCAGGCGGCGCGGCTCGCCGCCGAGCTCGCCCGGTTTCTCGACGCCGTGCGCATCGAAGGCTTGGACTTCGCCGGTTTGCGTGATCTGGCGCCGGATGCTCTGGCCGAGCATTGGCAGATGACCCTCGACTTTCTCTCCATCGTGACCGACGCGTGGCCGATGATGCTGGACGCCGAAGGTGGGCTCGACGCCGCCGAGCGCCGCAACCGGCTCCTCTACGCGCAGGCCGAAGCCTGGACCGCGGACCCGCCGTCGACGCCGGTGATCGCCGCCGGCTCCACCGGCACGATCCCCGCGTCGGCGCATCTGATCGGGGTGATCAGCCGACTGCCGCACGGCGCCGTGGTTCTTCCGGGTCTGGACCAGGATGCGGACGACGAGACGTGGGCCGCCCTGACGGAGGAGCCGACCCACCCCCAGTACGGCATGGCCCGGCTCCTCGCCCGCCTCGACGTGGACCGCCGCCAGGTCGTCCCGTGGCCGGCGCCGGGAATAGCGGCGACCGCGCCGGAGCGGGCGTCCCTCATCAACCGCGCCCTCAGGCCGGCGGCGACGGTCGACGGCTGGCGCCGAGATCCGCCCATCGCCGACGCCGCCGTCGCCGGCGTCTCCATCCTCGACGCGCCGGGACCGGACGAGGAGGCGCGCGCGATCGCGTTGTTGATGCGGAGCGTGCTGGAGGATGAGGAGCGGCGGGCGGCGCTGGTGACCCCCGACCGGGCGCTGGCGCGGCGGGTCGCCGCGGAACTGGAACGATGGGGCATCGCAGTCGACGACTCGGCCGGGCGGCCGCTGGCGGAGACGCCGCAGGGCGCGTATCTCCGCCTGATCGCGCGGATGGCCGGGGAGGCGCTGGCGCCGGTGCCGCTGCTGGCGGCGCTCAAGCATCCGCTCGCTGCGTGCAGCCTGCCGCCGCAGGCGTTCCGCGCCCTCGTCCGCCGCCTGGAAGAGCGCGTCCTGCGCGGGCCGCGGCCGGAAGCGGGGATCACCGGCCTCAGCCGCTCCGTCGCCGACCACGGCGCCGATCTGGTGCAGCTTGTGGATCGCCTCGGCGCGGTCCTCGACCCCTTGCTTGAAATGGTCGAACGGCCGGTAGCGAGCCTTGCGGACCTCGTGCAGGCTCATGTGGCGGCCGCCGAGGCGGTTGCCGCCAGCGACCAGCAACCGGGCCGCGACCGATTGTGGGCCGGCGACGCCGGGGAGGCTTCGGCGGACTTCGTCGCCGACCTCACGGACGCAGCGGACGATTTCGAACCGCTGGCGCCGCGGCACTATCCCGCCCTGCTCGATTCCCTCATGGCCGGGCGGGTGGTGCGGCCGCGCTATGGCCGCCATCCGCGCCTGTCCATCTGGGGCCCGCTGGAAGCGCGCCTGCAGCGGGCCGATGTGATGATCCTCGGCGGCCTCAACGAGGAGACGTGGCCACCCCGCGCTGCCGCCAGCCCGTGGATGAGCCGGCCGATGATGCAGGCGTTCGGCCTGCCGCTGCCGGAGCGGCGCATCGGATTGTCCGCGCACGACTTCACACAGGCGTTCTCGGCGCCCGAGGTCTGGCTCACCCGGGCGCGCCGCATCGAGGGCGCGCCGACCGTGGAGTGTCGTTGGCTCTCGCGCCTGCGGAACATCGTCGGCGACGGCGATGCGGGACGGCGGCTGTCGGCCGGCGGGCCGTGGCTCGACTGGCAGGCGCGACTGGACACCCGCGACGCCTGGATCTCCATCGCGCCGCCGGCGCCGACGCCGCCGGTCTCGGCGCGGCCGCGGCGCCTGTCCGTCACTCAGATCGAGTCGTGGATGCGCGACCCCTACGCCATCTACGCGCGCCATATCCTGACGCTGAAGGCGCTGCAGCCGATCGACATGGATCCCACCGCAGCCGATCTCGGCACATTCATGCATCTGGTGCTGCAGCGGTTCATCGAGGCGACGCCAGGGGCGCTGCCTGAGGACGCCGAGGCGCGGCTGACCGCGATCGGAGAGGAGGCGTGGCGCAGCATGCCGCCGCACGCCGCGGTGCGGGCGTTCTGGTGGCCGCGCTTTCGGCAGACGGCGCGCTGGTTCCTGGAAGTGGAACGGGAACGCCGCGCGTTCATCCGCTCGACGCTGACCGAGGTGTCGGGCTCACTTGTTGTGGATGCACCGGAAGGCCCGTTCGCGCTCGTCGCCAAGGCCGACCGCGTCGATATTCTCGATGGCCAGATCGTCATCGTCGACTACAAGACCGGGCAACTGCCGAGCGGCAAGGACATCGCTGCTGGTTTCTCGCCGCAACTGCCGCTGGAAGCCGCCATCGCCCGCGCCGGCGGCTTTCCCGGGGTTCCGGCGGGGACCGACACGGGCATCGAGTATTGGCGTCTACGCGGTGGCGCGGAAGGCGGCACGATCAAGCCGGTCAAGAACGCGGACATGCTCGCCGAGCAAGCCCTCGCGGGGTTGGTCAACCTGGTCGCCCGCTTCGATGTTGCCGACACGCCCTACCCGGCTCGGCCGCGGCCGTCGGCGGCGCCGCGCTTCTCCGACTACGAGCACCTGGCGAGGGTCAAGGAATGGTCGGCGGGCGGTCGCGAGGAAGGGGACTGAGGGGGCATGAGCACGCTTGCCCAAAGCCGGCACCCAGAGGACGCCGGCAGCCGGCAACGGGGCGCCGCCGACCCGACAGCGTCGGTGTGGGTGGCCGCCTCGGCCGGCACCGGCAAGACCAAGATCCTGACCGACCGGGTGCTGAACCTGATGCTGGCCGGTACGCCGCCGCACCGCATCCTCTGCATCACCTTCACCAAGGCCGCAGCTGCGGAGATGAGCATCCGCCTTGCCGAGGTTCTCGGCGCCTGGGCGACGGTATCCTCCTCCGAGCTGGAAACCCGGCTGCGCGACGTTCTCGGCCGCACGCCGGACGACCGTCAGCGCACCGTGGCACGGCAACTGTTCGCCCGCATCCTGGATGCGCCGGGCGGCATGAACATCCAGACCATCCACGCGTTCTGCCAGTCGGTGCTGGCGCGGTTTCCGGTGGAAGCCGGGATCTCCCCCCACTTCACGGTGCTCGACGAACGCGACCAGAAGGAATTGATGGCGGCTGCCATGGAGGAAGTGCTGGCCACCGCCGCCCATCGCGCCGATCTCGCCGAAGCCTTCGCCGTCATCACCGGCCATGTGCAGGAGTTGGAGTTCAGGGAACTCATCGCTGCTCTGGCCGCCGAGCGCACCCGCCTCGGCCACGTGCTCGACGCCTACGGCTCGGTCGCCGGGGCGGCCTCAGCGCTCGCCAAGCACCTCGGCCTCCGGCCCGGCGAGACACCGGCGGCGGTGGTGGCGGACGCCTGCGAGGACCGCGCCTTCGACGCCCTCGGGCTGCGCATCGCGGCCTCCGGGCTTGCAGGCTCCGGCAGTGCCACCGATCGCAAGCGCGGCGCCGCTATCGCAGGTTGGTTGGCGTTCGCGCCCGCCGAGCGCGCGGCGCAGTTCAGCGGCTATGTGGACGCCTATCTGACGTCGACGCTCCCGACCCGGGTGCGCAAATGCCTGATCACCGACAAGGCGGCCGCAGCCACGCCGGGTGCCTGCGAAATCCTGGAGAGTGAGGCGGAACGGTTGCTGGCCGTCGTCATGCGCCGCCGCGCTGCTGTCACCCGCGAGGCCACCGCCGCGATGCTGGTGGTCGGCGACGCGCTGCTGGCGGCATACCGGCGCCTCAAGGACGCGCGTTCGTTCCTCGACTACGACGACCTCATCCATTGCACCGCCGGGTTGCTGGAGCGCCAGGGCAGCGCGTCCTGGGTGATGTTCAAGCTCGACGGCGGCATCGATCATCTACTGATCGACGAGGCCCAGGACACCAGCCGCGATCAGTGGCGCATCGTCCGGGCGCTGACCGGGGAATTTTTCGCAGGCGAGGGTGCGGCGTCAACATATCAGCACAACCGCACCGTGTTCGCCGTTGGCGACGTCAAGCAGTCCATTTTCAGCTTCCAGGGCGCCGATCCGGCCGCGTTCCTGGAAAACCGGACCTGGTTCGGCGAGCGCGTCAAGGCGGCGAAGCGACCGTGGCGTCCGATCAGCCTGGAGGTTTCATTCCGATCGACCCGCGCGGTGCTGGCGGCCGTTGACGCGGTGTTCGCCCGGCCCGAGGCCGCCGACGGCGTCGCCCTCGATGGCGACATGATCGTTCACCGCGCGTGGCGGCAACTCGACGGCGGTTCTGTAGAGATCTGGCCGCCGATCCTCCCGCGCGACCAGGACGAACCGATGCCGTGGCGGCCGCCGGTGGAACGCTCGGCCGGCGACTCGCCTGAACTGCGGCTCGCGCGGCTGGTCGCAAAACGCATCAAGGCAATGGTGAGCGGCGAGGCCTTGGAGTCGGCGGACCGGCCGATCCGCCCCGGCGACATCATGGTGCTGGTCCGCCGCCGCGGCTTGTTCGTCGAGGAATTGATCCGGCAGTTGAAAGAACAGCACGTGCCCGTCGCCGGCATCGACCGCATGCTGATCACCGAGCAGATGGCGGTGATGGACCTGACCGTCCTCGGCCAGTTCGTGCTGTTGCCGACCGACGACCTGACCCTCGCCACCGTCCTCAAGAGCCCGCTGATCGGCCTCGACGAGGATGCACTGTTCCATCTCGCCCACGGCCGCGTCGGAAGCCTGTGGCACACGCTCCGCGCCCGCGCCGCCGACGATGCGGTGCTCGTCGACGCCGTCGGGAGACTCCACGCCTACATGGCGCTCGCCGATCAGGTGCCGCCGTTCGAGTTCTATACCCGCGTGCTTGGTCCTCTCGGGGGCCGGCGCCGGCTGCTCGCCCGCCTCGGCCCCGATGCCGAGGATCCGATCTCGGAGTTTCTCAACCTCGCCCTGGCCTTTGAACGCAGCCACGCGCCGTCGCTGCAGGGGTTCCTGCACTGGCTGCAGACCACCGGCGTCGAGATCAAGCGCGATTCCGAGCAGGGCGACCGCGACACGGTCCGCGTCATGACGGTGCACGGCGCCAAGGGCCTGCAGGCGCCGATCGTGTTCATGACCGACACCATGCAGGTGCCGGGAAAGTCGCCGAGGCTGACCTGGTCGGAAGCGCGGGGAGGGGAGCTGCTGCTTTGGCCGCCGCGCAAGCACGATTGCGAGACCGCCGCCAGCCGCGCCCAGGATGCGGAAAAGCGACGCCAGGCCCAGGAATATCGGCGGCTCCTGTATGTGGCGATGACGCGTGCCCGGGACCGCCTGATCGTCTGCGGCTGGCGTGGGCCCAAGGGCGGCGGCGAGGACTGCTGGTACCGGCTGATCCGCGCCGGCATCGAGGCGCGTGCCGCCGAACTCGGCGTCGAGCAGGTAGAGGATCCGTTTCTCGCCGCCGCGGAAGAGAGCGACGAGGCGACGCCGCTCCGCCTTTCGTGCCCACAGGAGCGTTCACCAGAGCGCAAGGAAATGCCGGCTCCAGGCGCTATGCCGCCGCTTCCGCCCTGGGCGGACCGGCCGCCGCCGGCGGAGCCGGAGCCCCCGCGCCCGCTGGCGCCGTCCCGCCCGGAGGACGAGGATCCGCCGGTGCTGTCGCCGCTGGGGCCTGACTTCGGCAGCCGCTTCCGCCGCGGCCGCGTCAGCCACCGCCTGCTGCAAAGCCTGCCTGACCTCTCCGCCGGCGACCGCGAGGCTGCTGCGCGGCGCTGGCTGGCGCGCCCGGTGCATCGGCTGAGCGCGGCGCAGCAGGACGAGATCGCCCGCGAGGTGCTGGCGGTAATCGGCGATCCGGAACTGGCGGCGGTGTTCGGCCCGGGCAGTCAAGCCGAAGTGCCGATCACCGGCACCATCAATGGCCGGGTCATTTCGGGGCAGGTGGACCGCCTCGTGGTCGAGCCGGAGCGCGTCACCGTCCTCGATTACAAGACCAACCGGCCCCCGCCGCGCGACCCCGCCAAGGTCTCACGCGCGTATCTCCGCCAGATGGCAGCGTATCGAGCGGCGCTCCAAGCCATCTACCCCGACCGGCCGGTGCGCTGCGTGCTGTTGTGGACCGACGGCCCCCGCGCCATGACGCTCTCGGACGCGCTCCTCGACCCCTTCGCGCCGTAGCCGCTGAAGCAAGCCTTACGCGACCGTCAGCACCAGCTTGCCGGTGGAGCGGCGGGTGCGCAGCGCCTCCAGCGCCGCGGCGGCTTCGGCGAGGGGGTAGGTCCGGGAGACGTGGGGGCGCAGCTTGCCCTCGCCGACCCACGCCAGAAGTTCCCGCATCGATTCCGCGAAGGCGGCCGGATCCAGGGTCCGGTAGGTTCCCCACACGTAGCCGTAGACGGTGAAATTCTTGACGAGCAGGATGTTGGCCGGGATCTGAGGGACGGCGCCGCTGGCGAAGCCGACAACGAGGATGCGCCCGCCGGGGCGCGTGCAGCGGAGCGACGCCTCGAAGGCAGTGCCGCCAACCGGGTCATAGACCACGTCGACGCCTTGTCCCGCGGTCAGTTCCAGCACGCGCTCGCGGATGTCCTCGCGGCGATAATCGATCAGGGCGTCGGCGCCGTAGCGCTCCGCGACCTTCAGCTTCTCCGCCCCGCCCGCGGTGGCGAGCACCCGGGCGCCCAGAGCCTTGGCGATTTCGACCGCGGTGAGGCCGACGCCGCCGGCGGCTCCGTGCACCAGCACGGTTTCCTCCGGCCGCAACGCGGCCTTGTAGCGGAGTCCAAGATGCGACGTGCCGTAGGCGACGGCGAAGCCGGCTGCGTCCACTTCCGAAACGCTCTCGGGCAGGGGAAACACGTCTTTGGCGGACGCCACCACTTCCTCCGCGAAGCCGCCGTGATCGACGATGGCCAGCACCCGGTCGCCGGGCCGGAACGCATCGACCCCATCCGCACATGAGACAACCTCGCCCGCCACTTCGAACCCCGGGATGAAGGGCAGCGGCGGCTTGGTCTGGTACTTGCCGGCGATGATCAGGGTGTCGCCGAAGTTGAGGCCGGCAGCGCGGACTGCGATGCGCACGCCGTCTGCGACCATCGGCGGCGGCGGCGCCTCTTCCACGACGAGGTCTTTCGGCTCTCCCCACGCCTTGCACACGACGGCACGCACTGGCTGCACTCCCTCCGGGCGTTCAGGACTTCAGGCGGAGAACCATCCCCTCTCGGGCGACGACGATATTTGCATTCTGCCGCCCGACCTCGTCTTCGAGATTCTGCATGAAGACGTCGTTGTGATCCGGTTCGTGATGGAACACGACGAGCTTTTTGGCGCCCGCCATCCTGCACAGGCGGAGGCCCTCATTCCAAGTCGAATGGCCCCACCCGATGTGATCGGCGAACTCGGCCTCGGTATAGGTGCTGTCGTAGATGACCGCGTCGGCGCCGTCGATGAGGCCAAGCACGCTCTGGTCCGGTTTCCCCGGCACGTGCTCGGTATCGGTGACGTAGCAGACCGACTTGCCGGCGTGCTCGATGCGATAGCCGGTCGCGCCATTGGGGTGATGAAGCGGCGCGGTGCGCACGACCACGTCGGGAAACAGGTGAAAGTGATCTCCGGCCTCGAAGTCCTCGAAATCGACGATGGCCTTCATGGCATCCAGGGGCACGGGAAACATCGGGTCGTGCATCTGCACGGCCAGCGCGTTCTGCACGCCGCCCTGCTCGCAGAGGTGCCCCGCCATGACGCGCACCCGTCGGTGGGCGTCATAGGCAGGCCGGAAGAACGGGAATCCGTTGATGTGGTCCCAGTGCGTGTGCGTCAACAGCAGGTGGACGTTGCGGACGTCATTCTCCTGAAACACCTTGCCGAGCTCACGAATGCCGGTGCCGGCGTCGAGAATGAAGCAGTGATCCCCGGCCGCGACTTCTACGCAACTCGTGTTGCCGCCGAACCTGATGTGGTGGGGTGAGGGGCAGGCAATGCTTCCCCGTACGCCCCAGAACCGAATAGAAAGCATCGCCCCCGCTCACCGCGCACTCTCGTGCAACGCCTGTCACGTCTCAATGTCTAATTGTCGCCCCGCTCTCGATGACGACAGCATCGCCGATCTTGACCCCGAGCCGATCCGAGGCCCGCGCCCGGTTCGCCGCCAGTTCGACAAGTCCATTCGCGTTGCCATACCAAAACATGTCCCCGACCGGTACCCTTTCGAACACCTCAGCGTACGACAACCGCTGCCCCGCAATCGTCACCGCCGCCGTGGTGGCCAGCGATGAGAAGCGGAACCCGGTCATGACGTTGCCGAATACATCTATGTAGATAATGCTCGCAAGGTCGTCCGGCCAATGGTCGCGGCGGACGCAAGCAGCATGCAGTTCCTCACCCACGGGGGCAGGATCGCGGGCGAGTCGGGCCGCCACCGGCGCGAACAGATCGCGGCCGTGAAACGACGCAGATATTCGCTCCGGGCGCCACGTGATGGTCCAACATCTGGCCTTGCTGTTGGCCCGTCGCATCACGAGTTCGAACAAGCCGTTGTCGGGGCCGACGAACCAGCGATCGTCGGCGTTCACCACCACCGGCCGGCGCGCCCCGCCGACGCCGGGGTCCACGACGCAGAGGAACACGGTGCCCGGCGGAAACTCCGTCACGTACGCCGGCAACAGGTAGGCAGCGGCCTTGGGATCATGAGCAGGAGCGTCGGCGAAGAGGTCGATGATGTCGACCTCCGGCGCGCCGCGCCGCAACACGGCTTTCATTTGGCCGAGGTACGGTCCCGTCATCCCGAAGTCGGTGAACAGCACGATCATCGGGGCAGTGTCACGAGCGCCTGGGGTCGCCAAAGGAACACAAGGGCTGTTAGCAGCCGAATGGTGGTGCTGACAAAATGCCGACTGGAACGTGTTTTCAATTGAGTGCGCCGAAAAACACCGGCAGCATTCATGATGATCCTGGTCCAACACCGTGAGGCGCACCAGAAATGCTTTCAATCGAAAGGCCGCTTCTGCCGTACCAGCTGACCACTGCGGAGATAACCTATCATCTGCCCGATTACCCGGAACTGCTCCAGAACTACATCTGGCAGGATTTCGACTTGGCCCCGGACTTCCCCGTTCTACGCCGTTTCCTCAAATTCTGGCAGAAGAATCTCGATGGCCGGGTGCACTCCGTCTCAGTCGCTGCTTCGGCGCCCGTCCGGCCATCGTCGTTTCAGTTCACCCGCTCGCTGCAAACGCTGCACTGAGCGGGCAGTTACGCGAGCGCCTCCACCGGCTCCGCGGACAGGGCCGCCACGCTCTTCCGCACCTTGTCCAGCGCCCGCGCCTCCAGTTGGCGGACGCGCTCCCGGCTGATGCCGTAGTCGGCCCCCAACTGTTCCAGCGTCTTGGGGTCGTCCTTGAGCCAGCGTTCCGCCAGGATCGCTCGCTCCCGGTCCGGCAGTTGCTTCATTGCCCGGCTGACCAATTGGCGGCGCTGACTGCTCTCCTGATGGTCAGAGGCGAGCGCTTCCGGCGAGGGCGACGTGTCGATCAGCGTGTCCTGGAACTCCAGGCCTTCGTCGCCGTCGCGGCTGAGCGGCGCGTTCAACGATGCGTCGCGCGCGGTGAGGCGGCGGTTCATGTCGACGATGTCCTTGGCCGGAAGGTCGAAGACCTTCGACAGCCGCGCCGCCTGATCCGGATCCAGATCGTCGTTGTCGATGATGTTGAGTTGCCGCTTGATGCGGCGGAGGCTGAAGAACAGCTTTTTCTGCGTCGCCAGCGTCCCCAGCTTCACCATCGACCAGGAGCGGAGGATGTATTCGGTGATGGCGGCGCGGATCCACCACATGGCGTAGGTCGCCAGCCTGAAGCCGCGCTCCGGCTCGAACTTCTTGACGGCCTTCATCAGCCCGATGTTGCCCTCGGAAATCAGATCGGCCACCGGGATCCCGTAGCCGCGGTAGCCCATGGCGATTTTGGCCACCAGGCGCAGGTGGCTGGTGACCAGCCGGTGGGCAGCCTCGACGTTACCTTCTTCCCGCCACCGTACGGCGCAAGTGTACTCCTCATCCTCGTTCAGAACCGGGAACGCCCAGATCTCTCGAAAATAGCGCGCCAAGCCGCCGTCCGCGGAAACAGCCGGTAAGTTCATTGTCGCCATGACACTGTTCTCCCTCTCGTTCACTCAAAGACTTGAACACCGCCGCGACCCGACCCGCAGGGGCCTTGTCTCGCGGGGCGGCGCCCGCATCTACCGGGAGGTCGACATCGATACCCGAATGGGATGCCCCAAGTGGGCTGGCTTGAAGTCGGCAGACTCGCCGTTTGCCTCCGTCGCCATACCCCTCTCGCGAAGCGATATGCGATCCCGCTCACCATAAAGGCCAAGCTCCAACACGGCGGCCCATCCTCGGCACCGCCGCATGTACAGGTAACGTAAGGTTAACACCCACTAAAGTCAAGGGTCTTTCCGCGGCTGTCGCATTTCGTGTGCTTGAGGAGGTCTGCCGGCGATCCCCTTGACGCCTCGCCCTCGCCCTTGACCGTGATCCCTCCCAAGGGTATGTTCATTCGATGTTCTTGTCCACGGCGAATCATGGGTTCCCTGTCCAGAGCGGGGCGCGTCAGGCGCGGGGTCTTTCAAGGAAAGCAAACCTAATAGGAACCGTTTGAATTCAATGCACTAACCTCGCTCTTGCATACATTTGCATACAAAAACATACATCTTTGGGCTCCAAACGGACACAAAATAAGCATTTTCAGGTACATAGTCCTATAATGTCTGCGCAAATCTGTCGCAAAGTGGCGATAACCGCACCAGATGGCCCTGAACCCGAAGTCGGACAGCCAAACGCCACGGGGCCAGGCGCGGTTCCGCTGCGCGTTGCGGGGAGGCCCGCACCGGCCTAGGTTCCGGTTGCGGCATCGTGGCACGGAGTGAGGCTCTCATGCGCTTGTGGTTAGCGGCCCTTGCGGCCTTCGCCCTATACGCCGGCGGTCAGGCGCTGGCCCAGACGAACGAGGCCCGGACAGGCGAACCGGCCGCCGTCGTAGCACAGTTCCATGACGCGCTGCTCGACGTGTGGAAGGACGCGGACAAGAGCCCGGCGGCGGAACGCTTCGATCGGCTGGCGCCGGCCGTGAAGCAGGCGTTCGACCTGCAGCGCATGATGCGTGGAGCGGCCGGCTCGAGCTGGGGCAAAGCCACCCCTGAGCAGCGTGTGCAGCTGGTGGAGGCTTTCACCCGCTACAGCGTCGCCACCTACGTCGATCGCTTCGACGCCTATGACGGGCAAACATTCCAGACGATCGGCACGCAGCCGGTGGCTGAAGACCAGGTCCTTGTCGAGACGCGCATCGTGCAGCCCAGCGCCGAGCCGGTGTCGTTGACGTACGTGATGAACCGGGAGGCGGACCAGTGGCGGATCGTCGACGTCCGCTACGTGTATGAAGGGAAAGCGGGCAACGAGATCCCGCGCCTGCACGGGGAATTCCGCCAAACCCTCAGGACCGGCGGTCCCGACTTGCTGGTGGAGAGACTGAACGCGCTCGCCGACCAGCGCCTCGCCGGCACCGGCGGCCAATGATGCCGGCAAGTAGCGCTGTCAGAGCCGGGTGGGATTGGGAGCGTCACCGTAGACCTCTTGCGGATCGAAGGTCTTGGCCGTCTCCTCGAACGACAGGCGCAACGACGCGTCGGCGGAGCCGCCTACCGGGATCGAGCGATAAAAGCACGACCGGTAGCCGACGTGACAACTGGCCTCGCCCTCGACGCGAACACGCAGCCAGACGGCGTCCTGATCGTCGTCGATGCGCAGTTCGACGACCTTCTGCACGAAGCCGCTGGTCGCGCCCTTGTGCCACAGGCACTGGCGGCTGCGGCTCCAATAGAACGCTTCGCCCCGGCGGATCGTCTCGGTGAGCGCCTCGGCGTTCATGTAGGCGTGCATCAGGACCTCGCCGCTCGCGGCGTCGGTGGTGACCACCGGGATCAGCCCGTCTGCGTCGAACTTCGGCGCGAGCCTGTCTCCTTCCTCGACTTGCTCGACGCTCTCGCGCTCGGCAAATACGTCTGTCGCATCACCTGGCATCGTTTCACCTGCCATCGCTTAACCAAAATCGTGCTCGTAGCCTCGGTTGATATGTCACGGTGCGTTGCCGGAGGCAAGGCAAGCGCAGATTCTGCTGGGAGTGGACGCCGGTCGCGGCTATAAGTCCGGCTTTCCGGCAGCGAAGCGAGCGGACGCGCTTGATCGGCAAGCGGGAGCTTGCGCCAGTCGGCAAAGAGTACAGGCGGACAGTAGTGGCGAAAGGTTGAAGTCATGGCGGTACCGAGAAAGAAGACCTCGAAGTCGAAGCAGGGCCTGCGCCGGTCCCACCACACGCTCGACGGCTCGACCTACGTCGAGGACAAGGAGTCGGGCGAACTGAGGCGGCCGCATCACATCGATCCGACGACCGGCAAGTACCGCGGCCGCGAGGTGCTGAAAGTCAAATAGCCCGCGGCCGCGCCCCGCCTTTCCGCGGCCGCGCGCCCGCGGCGGCACCCTCGTCGGCTACACCCGCGACCGCCCCCTCCCTCCCTCTGCTGCGGCCGGTGCCCGCGCTTCATTTCCAAGACCGAGACGCCGTGATCGAAGTTGTGCGTTCCGTGCCCCGACGGCTGTTGTTGTGGTGGACTTTCGTTGTCGGCCGATTCGCGTGGCCGGTAGTCGTCGCCAGCGCCGCTGTCACTGTTGCCGCGGCCGCGTACGTCATCGCCAACTTTGCGATCAACACATCGCACGCGGACATGTTTTCCGAAGACCTGCCGTTCCAGCGCATCGAGAAGCGTCTGAACGCTGCGTTTCCTCAGGAGAAGAACAGCGTCGTCGTGGTGATCGGCGCTCCGACGCCAGGTCTGGCGGATGACGCCGGGGACAGGCTGGCGGCCCGTCTGGCGGAGCGTCCCCATCTGTTCCCGCACGTCTTCGATCTTCAAGGAAGCGCGTTCTTTCGCCGCAACGGTCTCCTCTACCTCGACGTCGACGCGCTTTATGCGCTCGCCGACCGTCTTCTGGAGGCGCAGCCGTTCATCGACGCCCTGTGGCGGGACCCGTCCTTGCGCGGCCTCGCCGCTCTCCTCGCCGCGGCTGCCGATGCAACTGTCGAAACGCCTGCCGATGTTCCTTTCGATCTGAGCCCGATTCTGAACGATATCGCGGCCGTCGCCGAAGCAACGGCGGCGGAACGGCCCGGCAGCCTGTCGTGGCAACGCCTGATGGGCGGCGGCGCCGTCCAAGAGGCGCAGCGGCGCGTCTTCCAGGTCAGCATCGCCCTTGACTACAGCCGGTTCCGGCCGGCGCAAGCGGCTGTCGACACCATTCGCAGCGCCGCCGCCGAGCTTGGATATACGCCGGAACGAGGCTACCGCGTTCGCCTCACCGGGCCCGGGGCGCTGAACGACGATGAGCTGCAGAGCGTCTCCATCGGCGTTGGGCTTGCCGGCGTGGTGTCATTGGTGCTGATCGTCGGCCTCCTGCTCATTTGCTTTCGCTCGCCGCGCCTGCTCGTGGCCTCTCTGTTCACGCTCATCGCCGGCCTGATCTGGACCGCGGCATTCGCGGTCGCAGCGGTTGGGACGTTGAACCTCATCTCCGTCGCGTTCGCGGTGCTGTTCATCGGCCTTGGCGTCGACTTCGGCATCCACTACGCGCTCGCTTATCGTGAATGCAAGGAGGCCGGCGGCGATCACACGGCGGCTCTGCAGGCGACCGCGCGGCGCGTCGGCGCCGGCATCCCGTTGAGCGCGATCGCCGCCGCGATCGGTTTCTACGCGTTCCTGCCGACCAACTACACCGGGCTTGCCGAGCTCGGGCTGATCGCCGGGACCGGTATGATCATCGCCCTGTTTGCAAGCTTCACAGTCCTGCCGGCCTGGATGACGATCATCGAGCCGCGACTACGGAAGCCGGTTCCATGGGAAGCAACCGCCCAACTCGACGCCGCCAACTGGATCCGCCGCCACCACCGGCCTATCCTGGCAAGCGCGGCAGCGCTGGCGGTGGTTTCGGCGGCGCTGGTGCCGCTGGCGCGCTTCGATTTCGATCCGCTCAACCTCAAGGACAGGGACAGCGAATCCGTTGCGACGCTGCTGGAGATGGCGGTGGCCAAGCCGACCAGCATCTATGCCGTCTCGGTGCTGGCGAACGATCTGGAGTCGGCGGCAGCGCTGGCGCCAAAACTGGCCGCGCTCGACGCCGTCCAGAGCACCCGGACCCTCGCCAGCTTCGTGCCCGCCAATCAGGACGAGAAGCTCGACATCATCGACAATCTCGCCCTGTTCCTGGGGCCGACGTTCGCTGCTTCGCCGGCGCCGGCGCCGGACGAGGGTGAGACCGTGCTCGCGCTCCAGGACCTTCAAGACCGCCTGCAACGTCTGGCGGACCGGCGCGACGGGCCGACGGCAGAGGCGGCGGCGAGACTGCGCAGCGCCCTGGAGGCGCTGATGGAACAGCGGGCGCGGAAGCCCGACGTCCTTGGCGAGCTTGAAGACCGGCTGCTCGGCGGCCTCCACGGTCGTCTCGATACATTGCGGAGATCTCTCGCTGCGGAACCCGTAGCCCTGGAGTCGTTGCCGATCGACCTGCGCGAGCGCTGGGTGGCGCCCGGCGGCGAAGCTCGGTTGGAGGTTTACCCGGCGCCTGGCATCTCCACCTCGCAGGACGCGCTCCGCAGCTTCGTCGAGCAGATCCAGGCCGTCGCTCCCGACGCAGCCGGCCCTCCGGTCATCATTCTGGAGGCGGGGAAGGCAGTGGTGCGGGCTTTTCTTGAAGCCGCCGCGATCGCCATCATCGCCATCGCCGCAATGCTCGCCATCGTCTTCAGGCGCAAATCCGACATTGTCATCGTGTTCACTCCGCTCGCCTTGGCCGCACTGCTGACCGTGGCGGCATCGGTGGTGATCGGCATCCCCTTCAATTTCGCCAACGTCATCGTGCTGCCGCTGCTCTTCGGGATTGGTGTCGCCGGCAGCCTCCACCTCGTCGTCGGAGAGGCTAGGGGCATTGCGGCCGGCGCCAGGGCCGGTCAAGTCATGGGGTCGAGCACGCCACGTGCCGTCGTATTCAGCGCGCTCACCACGATCGCGTCGTTCGGCAGTCTGGCGCTGTCCCAGCATCCGGGCACGTCGGGCATGGGCGTCCTGTTGACGGTCGCCATCGGCCTCACGCTCGTCTGCACCATCATCGTGCTGCCGGCGTTGTTGGTGGTGGCGGAACATGCCCGACAGCCGTAACCTGCGCTCGACAAGCCGCGAAAGGACGCATGATGGGAACCCGAGGCTTTGCCGGCGTGCTGGTGCCGGTGCTGACGCCCTTCCACGACGATCTAGCGCCGGACCGGCGGCGGTGGGTGGCGCTGTGCCGCGCCCTGCTCGACGCGGGCGCCGATGGTTTCGCGGTATTCGGCACCACCAGCGAGGCCAATTCGCTCACTGCCGAAGAGCGGCGCGGCCTGCTTGAACACCTGCTGTCGGCCGGGGCTCCGACCGAGCGGCTGATGGTCGGCATCGGTAGCTGCGCGCTGCCGGAAGCAGTCGAGAACGCCCGCCACGCGGTCGCGGCCGGCTGCGGCGGGGTGCTGATGCTGCCGCCCTGGTACTACAAGAACCCGTCCGACGATGGCCTGTTCGCGTTCTATGCGGAAACCATCGAGCGTGTCGGCGACGCCGCGCTCCGCATCTATCTCTATCACTTTCCCGCCATGTCCCAGGTGCCGCTGTCCCTCGATCTGATCGCGCGCCTGATCGCGGCCTACCCGGAGACCGTCGTCGGCATCAAGGACAGCGGCGGCGACTGGGCCAACACCAAGGCGATGATCGAGCGCTTCCCCGGCTTCGACGTGTTCTGCGGCTCCGAGGAGTTCCTGCTCGCCACCCTTCGCCACGGCGGCCGCGGCTGCATCACCGCCGTCGGCAACGTCAACGTTCACGCCATCAACACCCTGTATCTGGCGTGGCGCAACGGGGACGGCGCGGCCGGGAAAGACCTCAGCCGGCATCGCGCCGACGCGGACGCGCAACAAGCGCGTATCGGCGATCCGCGCCCTGTTCACCCGCGGACCGACGATCCCGCTGTTGAAGGCGGTGCTGGCGCGGCACACCGGCGATCCCGGCTGGACCCATGTCCGGCCGCCGTTCTGTCCGGCGGACGCCGCCGCCGCCGAACGCCTCGATTCCGAACTCCGCGCCGCCGGCTATGATCCCGGCCCGCTGTTCGACTCACTTCGGTAAGACCGGACGGCTCGCGGCGACTGAGCCGGGATCATCCCTTGGGCGGCCGCGCGCTGCGCAGCGTGGCTTGGGCAAGGGCAGTCACGGCGGCGGCGAAGAGCCCGATGCCCGCGAAGAGGTAGCCGATCGTGAAGAGTTTGCCGAGCGCGGTTTGCGGGGCTAGATCTCCGTAGCCGACGGTGGCAATCGTGACGACCGAAAAGTAGGCGGCATCCAGAAACGACCATCCTTCTACCAACCAATAGAAGATCGTCGCGATGAGAATGAGTGTGGCGGCGAGCATGAGTACGCCCTGCACCTCGGGTTCCTGAACAGCGTGATAAAGGCTTCGGACCAGGCGCCGGATGCTGACGAAGTGGCCCGCAGGTTGTTCTTTGGTCATAGATTTCGCGACCTCAGGCGCCACCTAGCTTTTGGTGGCAATGCACTACTGTCTCGGTGTACGTCGTCGAGGCGCTGGACCGTCTGACGCATCATTGGAGGGTGTCAACTGACTGTGTTCCGGCGCTCGCGAGAGGAGCGAATATATCGGATACGTTCAAGTTCGACAGTGGTTCGACCCCTTGAGGAGCTTCCGCATTTCACGATGTGGCGCGACCGGCGACGTGTGGACGCGCTGCACCGAAGCTGCCTCAGTTCTTCAAAGTCTCGGAGCCATCACGCCTGTCTCCTCCTGCCTGCTCGGCATCGGCCTCTGAGACGTCAAGGTGATGGCGAATACCGCTGCGGGCATTGACGAACATGCGGCCCGCACCGAGCCGTTCAGCAAAGCCGGATGCCCGTACGTAGGCGAGGACGTCCGGGTTAAGGCCGGCAAGCCAGAGCGTCACGCCCTCTTCCGCCAAGCGGCGTTCGCCCTCCATCAACATCTGCAGCGCGGAATACTCGATGTCGAACACCCGGCTGAGGTCGAGCATGAGTATTCGGGGCTTTCGCTGGGTCACACGTTCCCGGATCCGCTCGCCAACCAGCTCGGCGTTGGCGAAGAAGAGCCTGCCTTCCGGACGCAGGATCAGGAGATCCTTGATGGTCTGGTCGCCGGGGTGTTCGGGAGATAGAGGGCGCAGAATGTCCTCTCCTCGCTTGCGGCCGATCTCGTAGACGCGCGGATGGGCCGCCTGCCTGGCCAGCCCTAGGAGCGAGAGGACCACTGCAACAACAATACCCTCAAGTGTGCCAAAGACGAGCACGCCGAGGAAGGCCACGATCGCCCAGTGGAATTCCATGCTGCGGACTTTGCGGATCGCCGCGAACTCCGTCGGCTGGAGCAAGCCGATCGAGTACACAATCACGATCGCCGCGAGCACCGCCTGCGGCAGGAGCCCCAGCAGCGGCGCGAGAATCAGCATCGTTGCTGCGGACATCACCGCTGTGACGAGAGAGGCCTTCTGTGTCCGGCCTCCCACGGCACGGACCACCGCCGTTTGTGATGTGCCGCCGCCTGCGGGCATCGCTCCCAAGAAGGCGCCAGACAGGTTGGCGGCGCCGGTCGCCAGAAGCTCCCGATTGGCCCTGATCGTCGGCTCTGACGGATGCGCGAACGCGCGGCCCGCGGCGATCGTTTCGGTGAAGCTCATCAGGGCGATGCCGATCGCACCTGGTAGCAGCTGCATCGCGAGGCCGGGAGTCGGAAGCGTAATCGATGGCAGCCCCTGCGGGATGATGCCCACCGTGTCAACGCCTGCCGAGCTGATGCCGAACAACCAGGATGCCGCCACGCCACCGCCAACCACCGCGAGCGGCGCCGGCGAGTGTGGCCAAGCGCGTTCCATGAGAAGGAGCACGACCAAAGCCGTCAAGCCGAAAGCAAGAGTGATGCCGGAGACGTCGGGAAGGTGGTGCGCGATACTCAGCACGTCGCGGAAGAAGCCGTCCTTCGTTATGTGGACGCCGAGCAGCTTCGGTATCTGGTCGAGAACGATCACGAGGCCAATCCCGGCCTTGAAGCCCGTGAGGACCGGCGCCGAAATGAGATTCGCGAGGAAACCAAGACGCAGGACCGAAGCCACGATCAGGAGGAATCCGGTCATGGCTGCGAGCGTCGCCGAAGCTGTAATGAGCCGCCCGGGGTCCCCGTCCGGCACGGCAATTCCGAGTTGCGCGGCCACAAGGATCGCCAGAGTTGCGGTCGAACTGACGCTCAGTACCCGCGACGTGCCAAGCAGGGCGTAGACGATCATCGGAACGAAAGCCGTGTATAGCCCCACGCTGACCGGCAAGCCCGCCACGGTCGCGTAGGCCATGGCCTTGGGAAGGACGACAGCCGCCGCTGTCAGGCCCGCAAAAAGGTCGGCCTGCAGCCCGGCGCCAAGTGAGCGTTCCGCCATATCGCTCCCGGTGCGTAGCATCTCGTGTCTCCAGTGAGGCAGGCTGAAAAAGCGTGGCGCCGCGTATGTGGTGGAATTCCCGGTAGGCGGCCTCCGAGGCGGCGAGGGTGGGCTGCTTCAGGGGACGTGGTCAAGGGCCCTGCGTCTCGCCCGCGCGGCGGCACCGGCGGGGCTCTGGTATTGACCGACAGTTGATGCAACGTTTGAGCGGCGCGCGTCTTCGTCCTATGAGTGGCGGCCGGCGCGGAGCCGCGTCGATCACCCTTGGTCAGTGCACCATCCGGAGACCCCGTTGTCCGAGTACGTCTTCCTGGGCATCCTGCTGCTCGCGGCGCTCTACCTGTTCTGGAGCCAGCGCCTGCGCCCGGACGTCACCGCGTTCCTGGTCATGCTGGCGCTGATCGTGCCGTGGCCGCATCCCGGCGGCGAGTGGCGGGGGGTCCTGACCTACGAGCAAGGCTTCTCCGGCTTCGGCAGCGCCGCGGTGCTGATGATCGCCAGCATGTTCATCATGGGTTCTGCGATGGTGCAGACCGGCGCCGCCGAGGTGCTCGGCCTCGGCGCCCTGCGCCGTGTCGCCGGCCGCGAATGGTCGTTGCAGATGGCGGTGCTGACGCTGGCGACGGTGATGTCCATGTTTATCAACGACACCACTGTGGTGGTCATTCTGCTGCCGCTGCTGCTCAACCTGTGCCGCGAGTTCAATCTGCCGCCGTCACGCTATCTGCTGCTCGCAGCGTACGGTGCGTTGATGGGCGGGCAATGGACCCTGATCGGCACCCGCAGCAATATCCTGCTGAGTGATTTTCTCCGCCAGCGCACCGACGCCGGCATCGGCTTCTTCGACTTCACGCCCAATGCCGCGGCGGTGTTCCTGGTGGCGGCGGCGTTCGTGTTCTTCATTGGCCGGCACTGGTTGCCTGCCCATGAGCCCGAACAGGGACCGGAGGCGGTGACACGGTTTCTGACCGAGATCGTCGTCGCAGAGGGCTCCAGCGCCGTCGGCCGCAAGATCCGCGAGCTGGATCTGTTTCGGAACAGGCAACTCCGCATCGTTGCCGTCATTCGCGACGGCCGTCGCCAGGTCCGCTCCGCTCCCCTCGCCGCCGGGGACATGATCCTCATTCGCGGCACCGCAGACCAGATCGGGCGCTTCGTGAAGTCCTCGGATTTCGAGGTTCAGGAACAGACCAAACTGACTCGAGCGTTCCTCGCCAAAGTCGATCTGGTGACCGTCGAGGCGATGGTGTCGCCGTCGTCGTACTTCGTCGGGGCGACACTGGAAGACATCGCGCTCAGCGACCGCTACGGCGTCACCGTGCTGGGCATGGAACGGCGGGGCCACTGGCTGACCGAGCGCCTGACCGAGACGCGCCTCATGCACGGCGACGCGCTCCTGCTGCTCGGTAGCGCCGACGATGTGGAGCGCCTCGGGCGGAGCCGCGATCTGATTTTACTTCAGGAGCACGCCTTTCCGGCGGTGGGGCAGGCCAAGGCGCTCATCCTTCTCGGCTTGATGGCCGGAGTTATCGTGCTGTCGGTGGGCGGCTTGATGGCGGCCGCGATCTCCATCCCGCTCGCGGCGGCGCTCGCCATCCTGTTCGGCTGCATCAGCGTGCGCTCGGCTTACGCCGCCATTGACTGGCCGACCCTGGTCATTCTCGGCGGCATGATCCCGTTCGGCATCGCGCTCGAGGAAAGCGGCGCCGCTTCGGCGATCGCGACGCTGGCCGTGCAGCACCCATCGGCGAGCGGCGCCACGCCCATCGTGTTTCTGGCGGCACTGTTGCTGGCGGCGGTCGTCCTGACGCAGATGATCGAGAATGCCGCGGTCGCCATCATCGTCGCGCCGATCGCGTTTCAGGTTGCGGAACTTGCCGACCTCGACGCCAAGGCGGTGATGATCCCGCTCGCCGTCTGCATCTCGGCCGGTTTCGCAACTCCGGTCGCCCATGAAGCCACAATCCTGGTGATGGGTCCCGGCGAGTATCGCTTCAAGCACTACTTGCTGCTCGGCGGCGTGCTCGCCATCATCACCTGGTTGGTGACCCTCATCGTCACGCCGCTGGTGTGGCCGTTGGCCGGCTGAAGAAAAATCGGAAATGCGTCATTGCCGTTTGTTGTTGATCGCCGTGCTCGTCGCCTTCGTCGGCCTGGCCGTCGAAGGTCACGCCCAGGAACAGGCCGAGCCGAAGACGCCAGCGGAGAAGGAGATCGCCGTCGACAGTGACGCCCGCTCCGACGCCGCGATCGCCGAGCGCATCCGCTCCATCATTCGCGAGCTTCCGGCGCTCGGCGCCGTCAGGATCGAGGTCGCGGCCGGCGTCGTCACGCTGGCGGGGGAGGTCGCCGACGCCGAGAGCGCCGAGGAAGCGGAAAAGCTGGCGGACCGGGTCGCTGGCGTGGTCGCCGTGCGCAACGAGATCAAGCTCGACGAGTCGGTTGAGAGGCGCCTCGCGCCGGCGTGGCAGCGGCTGGAGAAGCGGGTCGCCGACGCCTATGACATGGCCCCCGTCGCCGCCGCGGCGCTGCTTCTGTTCGCGCTCATCGTCGTGCTCGGCATCTGGATCGCCAGCCTGCGCTGGCCGTGGCAGCGGATCGCCCCCAACGCGTTCGTCGCCGACCTGATCCGCCAGTTGCTGCGGCTGGCGTTCATCGCCGCCGGGCTCGTCATCGCCCTCGATATTCTCGGCGCCACCGCGCTGCTCGGCACCATCCTCGGCGCCGCCGGCATCCTCGGCCTCGCCATAGGCTTCGCGCTTCGCGACACCATCGAGAACTACGTCGCCAGCATCATGCTCAGCATCCGCCAGCCGTTTCGGCCCAACGATCTGGTGCGGATCGGCGACCACGAAGGGCATGTCATCCGTCTGACGTCGCGCGCCACCATCCTGATGTCGCTGGACGGCAACCACGTGCGCATCCCCAATGCGGACGTATTCAAGGGCATCGTCGTGAATTACACCCGCAATCCCGAGCGCCGGTTCGAGTTCACGCTGGGCGTGGCCACCGACTGCAACCTGAAGCAGGCGGTCGACGTGGGGGTGGCGGCACTGGAACACCTGCCGTTCGTGCTGCGCCAGCCCGGACCGGCCGGCACGGTGCAGGATGTGGGCGACTCAAACGTATTGCTGTGGTTTTCCGGCTGGATCGATCAGCAGCAGACGGACTTTCTCAAGGCGCGCGGGGAGGGCATCCGCCTCGCCAAGCGCGCCCTGGAGGACGCCGGCTTCGCCTTGCCGGAGCCCATCTACACCATCCGCATGGGCGCCGCGGCGAGCGCCGCAGTCGGGTCCGCGGTTCCGCCTGCGCCCGCCGGCGAGGCGCACCGGACGCCGGCAGCAACCCCGGAGCGCGCCGATGTCGGCGACGCCTCCCGCGAGACCGCCGTCGTCGAGAAGGTCGATGCGGAACGTTCCTCTCTCGGCGAACAGGATCTGTTGCGCCCCGAAGCGCCGGGCGAGTAGGAAGCACCGCGCTTACGGTAAGAGCGCCGGTTTAGGAGTTGCCGAGGCCGGATGCGAAGGTAACGACGAACTCGTGACCATCGTCGTCCTCGCCGAGCACGAATTGGCATGCAAGGCGCGCCTGCTCCCCCTCCATCGAGGTTTCGTCGTCCGCCTCGCCGTCGCCGTCCGCCGACAACGACATAGCCTGAAGGCGATATCGTTCCGCATCGCCCATCGCAGCCCGCGTCCGCGGACGTTCCGTGTCGGTCCGAACTCCGGACCAGGCAAGCGCCGCAGTCGCCGGACCGGCAGTTGAACAGGATCGGGACGCCGTGAGCCGCGGCGATGGACAGCAGCGTCGGCCGCTCCCCCGGCGCGATCCTGACCTTGATCTCCCTGTCAAATCCCGATGACTGAAACCGGATGGTGATCAAGCCGCGTATGCCTTTGCTCGGCGGCGGAACGTGGCGGCCAGCTCCAGATGCGGGGACCACAGGAACTGGTCGACCGGCACCACCCGTTCCAGACGGTAGCCGCCGGCGGTAAGAATACCGGCGTCGCGGGCAAAAGTGCTGGGGTTGCACGAGACGGCGGCAATGACCGGCACCGCAGAGGCGGCCAACTCGCGGGCCTGCGCGGCGGCGCCGGCGCGCGGCGGGTCGAACACCACCGCGCCGAACCGCTGCAGCTCCTGCGGCCGCAGCGGCCGCGCGAACAGATCGCGCTTCTCGATCGTCAGGCCGGCGTCCGTTCGGGCCGTGGCGGTGAGCGCCTGGAGCGTTTCCGCATCGGCATCGACGGCATGAACGCGGGCCCCGGCGTCGCGCAGCGGCAGGGCGAAGGTGCCGGCGCCGCAAAACAGATCCGCAACCGGAGTCAGGGAGCCGGTGGTGGCGCCAACCGCCGCCAGCACCGCGGCGACCAGCGCCGCCTCGCCGGCGGCGCTCGCTTGCAGAAACGCTCCAGGCGGCGCCAGCACGCGGGTGCGCCCGAACGCGACGGTGGGCGCCCGCCGTTGCGCAACCGGTTCGGGCAACACAGTGTCCGAAGCGCGCACCGAAAGCCGCGCCAGATCCGCCGTCTCGGCAAAGGCCGCCAGCCGTTCCCGGGCCTGCAGGTCGGGCTCCCGCGGCAGCTCCAGCACCACATCCAGCCCGCCGTCCAGCAGCGATACCGCAACCCGGCACCGCTCCCCTGTCAGCAGCACCTCGGCGAGCAGGCGCCGCATCTCCGGCAGTAGTGCGACGATGCGGGGCGCCATCACCGGGCACTCTGCAACATCGACGATGTCGTGCCGGTTGCGGACCGTGAATCCGCAAATCGGCGGCGCATTGACCGCCGCAGGACGGAACGCCGCAAATGTCGCCCGGCGTCTCGCTGCTGGCGGCGTCCGCGCCAGCGGTTCCAGCCGGTAGCGGTCGATGCCGGCCCGCTTGAGCGCCTCTTCGAGACGCTCGCGCTTCCAGCGGACGTACGCGTCGTCGGTCAGGTGCTGAAGGCTGCAGCCGCCGCAGCGCCCGAAGTGGCGGCACGGCGGCGGCGCCCGCTCCGGCCCCGGCGACAACACCTCGACAAGCGCCGCGGTCAAGCCATCGCCGAGCCGCTGGACCGGCCGCGCGCGAACCCGATCCCCCGGCACGGTGAAGGGGACGTAGAGCCGCCGCCCGTCCGGCTCCTCCCCGATTCCGTCGCCGCCTGCGCCGATCGCCGTGACCGCCACCTCGACCGTGGCGACGGCGGGCGCTCGCTTACGCCGCCGGTTGTTCCGAGGAGGCAAGGTTGATCCTCACGCCGCCAGGGGCTCGAAATCCGCTGTCGTCATCGGCTCTTCGCCCGTCAGACGTCCGCTTAGCTCGACCAGCAACCGCTGCCGGGACGGGGCGGGCACCGGATTAAGTCGAACGGTTTGAGCTGTGAAATTGCCCTCTCCATCCAGG
Source organism: Rhodospirillales bacterium (assembly GCA_016710335.1). Classification (NCBI taxonomy): domain Bacteria; kingdom Pseudomonadati; phylum Pseudomonadota; class Alphaproteobacteria; order Rhodospirillales; species Rhodospirillales bacterium. Next base: position 365,609 of record JADJXQ010000002.1, on the reverse strand, counting down.
ATTGCCGACGTCAGATCCCGGACGAGATAGCGCGGCGCCCAACCAATCATGACGTAGTCGGTGGTCTGTATCTGCAGAGCGTGTCCGGTCGCAGGATTGGTCAGTTCCAACGCAAGATTCAATTTTTCTCCTGGCGCAAGGCGTTCAAGACGCGTTTGGGCTTCGTTGTTGAGATGCCGCCAGCCGTGCAAGAAGAACCGGCACCTGATCGCACCATCCGCTTGTTTTTCGAGCTTGGGAAACACCTCGAACGCATCGGTGGCGCGCGTGCCGCCGCCAACCTCCAGAATTTCGATAGGGTCGGCGACGCCCGTCAGATCCATGTGGCGGATGTAGTCCTGAAAGTCCGGCCGGCCCGGCGTCATCACTCTGTTCTTGAAGAGGGGAAACAGTTCGCCCGACAGGTAGTCCGCTTTCAGTTGAGGAAAATCATCGAGCAGCCGGAACCCCGCTTGGCAACGCGCATCTTCCGCTCCCCGGATATAGCGAAAACGATAGAGCGGACGCGTCGGATCCGCATCGAGTCGTCCGATCGGAAACCAACGTCGCGTTCTGTCCTGATCCTGCCATGCGAGGAACAGCGTCTTGGCGGTCATTGCGGAAGCTTCCTCATTTCTTTTAGAGAATAGCACATCAGTTCCAGCGCGAACCTCCGCGCGATGGGCGTCATCCAGTCGCTCGGAATGCGATCGACGATGTCTTCCATGACCTCGCGCTCCAGATCCCGCAGTTTCTCAAAGCCGGCTTTCACGAGTTCCGGACACGCCGCGGCAGCCCGCCGCACCAAATCGAGCGGACTGATGCCATGAGCATCCTGCTCCGACCAGTAGATGCCGCCCCGTGCCTTTCGGGCATACTCTCCCATGCGGTCCGCCGTGAGCAGTCGCTCACGGCTCTTCGCGCCGCCGTCATCCGACAACTCCCGCCCGAGCGACGATGCGTGATCGAACGACGGTGCAACGACAGGAAGATGGGCATTGGACGAGCTGCGCAGCACCCCCCAATTCTCGTGATGACGGTCGGTATTTCCGATCAAGGCATCAAGAACAAGGTAACCGCCGAACTGGGACATCGCCCTGCGGGCCGCGGCCTCTTCCTCGAAGACCTTTTTCACGCCCAGCCGGATGTTGGCTAGCGTGTGATCGGAATTACGAAACCGCCGATCAGGATCATAACCAAGCACGTTGCCGACGAGGATCTGGTTCCCGTGAATCAGTTCCCCGGATCTGCTTGCGAAGGACAAAGTGGTTGAGCCGAAAGTGCCATCGAACTCCGCCAGTTCCACAAGTGCGTGCGAGAGGCGAAGATGCGCCGCAACCTCTGCGGCGATCTTTTCCGCCCAGTGTTCGCCTGTACCCGGACGCGGAAACTTGAAGAGCCAATCCGTGTCGCTGTCGGGGTCCCGGTACCAAAACTTCTGTTTGCTCCCAAGTGCCTCGTGTTCCAGCACCCATGCCGGCTGAACACTTACGACCTTGTATGGTCTGAGGGGCACGGTTTCGCTAGCGTCACTAGAGAAATCGCCGCCGGGCCTCGACAATGGCGGCGCGGACGTTGGGGGGGGAGGTGCCGCCTTCGCTGGTGCGGCTGGCGACGGAGTTGTCGAGGCTGAGGACTGCGTAGACGCCATCCGTCAAGGCAGAATCCACCGCCTGCAGCTCCGAAAGCGGCAACGATTCGAGAGCACACCCCAGCTCTTCGGCCTTTTTCACAAGCGCGCCGACGATGTGGTGGGCGCGGCGGAACGGCAGACCCTGGACCCGCACCAGCCAGTCTGCGAGGTCGGTGGCGGTGGTGAAGCCGTCGCCCGCCGCCGCCCGCATCCGCGCCTCGTCGAACTCCGCCCCGGCGATCATCCCGGTCATCGCCCGGACGCCGAGCAGAAGCGTGTCGGCGGCGTCGAACGCCGGCTCCTTGTCCTCCTGCATGTCCTTGGCGTAAGCGAGCGGCAGGCCCTTGATCACCGTCAGCAATCCCACCAGGGCGCCGATCACCCGCCCCGTCTTGGCGCGGATCAGCTCGGCGGCATCCGGGTTCCGCTTCTGCGGCATGATCGAACTGCCGGTGGAGAAGGCGTCCGGCAGGCGCAGGAACCGGAACCGCTCCGAGCTCCACAGCACCATCTCCTCGGCGAGGCGCGACAGGTGGACGGCGAGGATGGCGCCGGCGCCGAGGAACTCCAGCACGAAGTCGCGGTCGGAGACGGCGTCCAGCGAGTTGGCGCAGGGACGTTCGAATCCCAGCGCCGCCGCGGTCATGGTCCGGTCGATCGGGAACGATGTGCCGGCCAGTGCCGCTGCGCCGAGCGGGCATTCGTTGAGTCGGCGCCGCGCGTCGGCGAAGCGGCCACGGTCGCGCCCGAGCATCTCGACGTAGGCCAACATGTGGTGACCGAGGGTCACCGGCTGCGCGGCCTGCAAGTGCGTGAAGCCGGGCATGATCGTCGCCGCGTGCCGGTCCGCCTGGTCGAGCAGCGCCCGCTGCAGCCCCGTCAGCGCTGCGCCCAGATCGTCGGTGGCGTCTCGCAGCCATAGGCGTAAATCCGTCGCCACCTGGTCGTTGCGGGAGCGGGCGGTGTGCAGGCGGCCGGCCGGCTCGCCGATCAGCTCGGCGAGCCGCGCCTCCACGTTCATGTGAACGTCCTCGAGGGTGCGGCGAAAGGTGAACCGGCCGTCGCTGATCTCGCCATGAACGGCGTCAAGGCCCTGGAGGATGGCGTCGCCGTCGGCTTCCGATATGATGCCCTGGCGGACCAGCATGGTGCAGTGGGCCTTCGAGCCGGCAATGTCGTGGGCGAACAGGCGCCGGTCGAAGTCGACGGAGGCGTTGATCTCCTCCATGATCGCCGCAGGTCCGGAGGCGAAACGGCCGCCCCAGATCGCGCTGGCCGCTGGCTTTGGATGATCGGTCAACGATGGCCTCGCAAGCTCAAGGAGTGACGACAGTGCAGATGCCAACCATGCTTTGGGCTCGCATCATAGGGAGCGTGGTGGCGCTGATTGTGGCGATAACCGCCGTCCGCGCAAGCGCGGACGCATGCGCTGAGCCTCCCGCGAGCCTCGGCAAGTTCGATACCGCTGCCGCTGGCGCGCCTGCACCCGAGACGCCGTATCTCGATGCCGACGGCGACGAGCACAAGTTCGCGGAGCATCGGGGTCAAGGCTTGGTGGTCAATCTGTGGGCGACATGGTGTGCGCCATGCGTCGAGGAGATGCCGGCCCTCGACGCCTTGAACACCGCGCTCGAAGGCTCCGGCGTCCGCGTGCTGCCCCTGTCCGCCGACTTCAAGGGTGCAGATGCGGTTCGCCCGTTCTTTGCCCGCAACGGAATCGCGGCCCTGCCGGTGCTGATCGACAAGCGGGGCCGGCTGGCGCAGGCGTTCGGCGTCCCGGGATTGCCGACCACCATCCTGATCGGCGCCGACGGTCGCGAGAAGGGGCGCGTGCTCGGCGTCGCGGAATGGGATGATGCCGACAGTATAGCTTTCATCAAGGCCTGCCTTGGTCCCGAGACCGGGTAGCATGGGCGATCCCACGATGGCCGCTGCCGAGCAGTCCGACAGCCTGCGCATCGCCACCTTCAACGTCGAGAACCTCGGCGCGATCGGCGACCACGGTGTCACGATCGAGGAGCGGATTCGGTTGCTGCGCCCGCAACTGCTGCGGTTGCGCGCCGACATCCTGTGCCTGCAGGAAGTCGACAGCCAAAGTGACGGCCGGAAGCTGAAGGCCCTGGATGCCTTGTTGGCGGACACCCCCTATGCGCGCTTCCATCGCGCGGTGTCGTTGAGTCGCTCCAAAGGTATCCCGCGCGACAAGCACAACCTGGTCATCCTCAGCCGCTATCCGCTGGTCGAGCACCGGCAGATCCACCACGACCTGGTGGCGCCGCCGTTCTTTTCGTCCGCCGTGCGCGACCCGGATCGCGGCGAGCCGACACTGATCGAGTGGGACCGGCCGATCCTCTATGCCGCCGTCCGGCTTGATGACGACCGAATTCTGCACATCGTCAATCTGCACCTGCGCGCGCCGCGGGCTGCTTTCGTGCCAGAGGGCAAGGAGAAGGGCGGCGCATGGCGCACCATGTCCGGATGGGCGGAAGGCTTTTTCCTGGCGGCGGTCAAGCGCGCCGGTCAGGCGCTCGAGGTGCGCCTGCTGCTGGATCGCATCATGGACGATGATGCCGAGGCCCTCATCGCCGTCTGCGGGGACTTCAATGCCGACACCCATGAAGTGCCGGTCAGGACCATCCGCGGCGACGAGGAGGATGCCGGGAACCCGCATCTCGCCATGCGGACCCTGGTACCGGTGGAACGCGGCCTGGCGGACTCGCGGCGGTTCTCTGTAGTGCATCACGGGCGCCCGCAGATGCTGGACCACATCCTGGTGTCACGCCCGATGCTCGGCCGGTTGCGGGCCGTCGAGATCCACAACGAGGCGCTTGGGGATGAACTGATCACCTCCCGCGCCGTCCGCGGATCGCCGGAATCGTTCCATGCGCCGGTAGTGGCGGAATTCGTCGGCCGCGTGGAGAACCACGATGGCGGCTCTTGAAGATCGCTTCGTTGGCGCGTTTCTCGGCCAGTGCGTCGGCGACGCCGTCGGCTTCATGGTCGAGGGCAGTTCGCCGGCGGCTTGCCGTGCGTACGCCGACCAGGTGTTGATCCGGGGCGAGGCGTTCGAGGGCCGGCGCGGGCCGTACCGGCTCGGCCAGTATTCCGATGACTCTCAGCTCGCCCGTGAGCTGATGCGGAGCTACGTCACTTGTCGGCGCTTCGATCCTGCGGAATACGCGGCGCGCATCGCCAACATGTTCGCCGCCGGTCGCGTGGTCGGCGGCGGCAGGGCGACCCGGGAGGCCGCCGCGCGCCTGTCGGCCGGGGTTCCATGGACGGAGGCCGGCGCGCCGCCGCCCAATGCCGGCAACGGCAGCGCCATGCGCGCCGGCCCGATCGGCCTGATGTTCTACGACGATCCCGAAGCGCTGGTGGCGGCAGCCTGCGATCAGGGGCGCATCACCCATGCGGATCCACGTTGTTCGGCCGGCGCCGTGGCCATTGCCGGGGCCGTGGCGCTGGCGCTGGCGCTTGCCGAAACGCGGATCGACGTGAACCGATTCGTTGAACAGTTGGCGTCGATGTGTCGCAGCGTCGACGGGACGGTGGCCGAGACGATCGCCGGTTTGGGGGATATCGTCGATCTGGCGCCGGAGGACGCCGTCGCCGCGATCACTGCGGCGGCGCGGCCTGATTATCAGGATGTGGCGTCCGGCATCTCGCCCTTCGTAACGACCAGCGTTGCCTGGAGTCTCTATGCGTTTCTGCGCAACCCTGAAGACTATACGCGCGCCATTCACACCGCCGTTGCCGTCGGCGGCGACGTCGACACGACCGCCGCGATGACCGGGACGATCGCCGGGGCTCGACACGGTTCGGCCGCCCTTCCGCAATCGCTGGTCGCGCGCCTCACCGATCGGGGCGCGTGGGGAGCGCCGGAACTAACCGTCCTGGCGCGCCAATCGTGGCATGTGCGCTGCAGTGGCTGAGGCGCAAGAGCGGGCAGGGCGGGTTGCCGCAAGCGTAACCCGCCGAAGCGGCCGCGGCGCCCGGGTCCCCCGATGCTCGGATGCGACGGATCACGCTTCGCTCATCCGCCCTGCCCAGATGGTCGGGGCAATCAGCATCGGCGGTCTGAGGATTCCCCCGGTCAATCGCGCTCGGGCGCCCGATTCGGACCGCGGTCGACCATCAGTCGCTTCAGGTCCCGGAGGGCGCTGTCGACGAGGCGGTCACCGGTGGGGGAGCCGATGCCGCCTTCAGTGATGGCGCGCTCCAGCTTGAGAAGGATTTCCTCGTAACTGATCGCCGGTGTGCGCGCCAGCTGAAGAATCAGCGCCTTCCAGCGGGTATCGAAGCCGGCCTCGTCCCGTTGCCAGTCGTAGATCCCACGCTCCTGCACCCACTGCTCAATCTCCCGGTGCAGGAGCTCGATCTTGTTGTGAAGCAGCGGAATGTTGATTGGCGTACCGTCCGGAGCGGTTCCGGTGCCGCCGCCGAGCCCGGTTTCCTCATGGCCGGAAACGCTGTCTTCGCTGTTGCTCACGCTGCCTGTTCCCCGGTTCTTAACGATCAGCATGCGTTCGCTGAAATCTGCAACCTTGACTATAAAAGATGGCGAGATTGTGAGCAATTGCCCGTTTGGGTAGAAGATATGGGTAAATCAGGCAGCGGAGGGGGTGGTGCGGCCGCGTCAGGCAACTTCGGGCTGGCTGACGTCGGTGCGGCGCGCCGATCGCCCGATTGCGGAGGGCGCGGTGCTTGCGTAAGGTATGGTAGAGGCGGCGCGCGCCGTAGCGACGATGAGGAGAGGGGAATGGCGACTGGGTGGGGGTGGCCGGTAGCGGTTGTGGCCGTCGTGGTTCTGGCGTCCTGCAGCGACGAGCCGGTCCAGTGGCGGCCGAGCGCCAATTACGAAAGCCCGACTGTTGAAAATCAGCAAAAGGACGATCTGCTGCGCGCCCAGTGCGCGAGCCTTGCTAAGGAGCGCGCCGAGCAGGACTTCGCGCTCGGTCGACCGGATGTCGGGGATCAATATGGTCGGACGCTGCCGTATCGGGACGTCGTCGACAGCTACGACGCCGGCAAGTACAAGCGCGAGCTTTTCGACCGCTGCATGCAGCAGAACACGCTCGTCGATGCGCCGGCGGGCGCCGCCGGCGCTCCCCCGCCGCCAGAAGTTGAGATCCCGCCCGCCGAGAGTGAGACGCCGGCCACAGGAAACCGCCCGATTCGCTAGCTGTCTGTCGATGCCGCCGACCGGCGGTCAGATGCAGTCGATCAGATGTAGTCGATCGGCAGGGCGAATAGCGTAACGACGACTGCAGTGACCCGCCCGATGGCGATCATGACAAGGCGGTGGAGTTCCTCGGCGCGCATCCGTCGCGCCTTTGGAACCAGCGTCATCGGATCGTTGCTGTCAACATCGGACTGCGCGGCAAACAACTGCATTTCTTCGTGTCCGGCATCAAGCGGCAGTACGGCATCCCTTCGGCTGAAGGCAACGGGCCGGGACCGTCGCCGCCGTGAGTCTGCCGACCTGTCATTGCGTAACCTTGAACACCACGTCGATTCCCATGAGCCGGGAAATGCCGTAGGCTCGCGATATGGCCTCGACGGCGGACACTGAGTCTTTGACTCCATCGGCTTGCGCCTTCCCAGGCGGGGACGCAGCCGATGTTGTTGCGTGTCGGATGGACTCCCTTCGCCGGGAGCTTCGTCGTCGCCGCCTCGCCGGGCTGATAGTGCCCCATGCCGACGAGCATCAGAACGAGCAGTTGCCGCCCGCATCGCAACGTCTGGCGTGGCTGACGGGATTCGGCGGATCGGCCGGCACCGCGGTGGTGCTGCGGGACAGCGCCGCTTTGTTCGTCGACGGACGCTACACCGTCCAGGCGGCACTTGAAGTGAACGCCGCCCACTTCGAGATCCGCCACTTGTTGGACGAACCGGCGGCGGAATGGATTTCCGAGCACCTGCCGCAGCGCGGCCGACTGGGGTTTGATCCCTGGCTTCACACGACATCCCAGGTCGAGCGCTACCGTGCGGCGTGCCGCAAGGCCGGGGGCCGGCTGGTCGCACTCGAGGCGAACCTCATCGATCTGCTATGGACGGATCGGCCACCGCCGCCGCTGGCGCCAATCATCCCTTACGGCGTGTCGTTCGCCGGGCAGGCTGCGTTGGAGAAGCGCCGACAGATCGCGGACGGCATGGTCGCGGAGAAGCACGACGCCGTGGTGGTCACAGCACCGGACTCCGTTGCCTGGCTTCTGAACGTGAGGGGAGGGGACGTCCCCTACACGCCGGCGCCGCTTGCCGTCGCGATTGTGCACGGAGATGCGTCCGTGGAGGTGTTCACGGATCCGCGCAAGGCGTCGCTCGGCCTTGATGAGCACCTCGGCGCCGACGTCAACGTGCGGCCGCCGGAGGCGCTCGGCGCCGCGCTCGACCACCTTGGCGAGCACCACAGGACAGTCCGCTTCGACGCCGACCTGACGCCGTTCTGGATCGTCGACCGCCTGCACCGCGCAGGCGCCAGGACGGTGGTCGGGCCCGATCCGTGCGTCTTGCCGAAGGCGATCAAAAATTCAACCGAGTTGGCAGGCATGCGGGCCGCGCACCGGCGCGACGGCGCCGCCCTGACGCGCTTCCTCGCCTGGCTCGACCGCATGGCGCCGAGCGGCGCCTTGACCGAATCTGCTGCCGCCGAAAAACTTGAGTCGTTCCGGAGGGAAGCCGAACGATTTTGCGGCAACAGCTTCGCCACAATATCAGCGGCGGGCGGCAACGGCGCCATCGTGCATTATCGAGTGACCGCTGCGACCGACCGGCGGTTGGAGCCGGGCTCGCTCTACCTGGTCGATTCCGGCGGCCAGTACCTCGACGGCACGACGGACGTGACGCGAACCGTCGTGGTCGGCCGGCTCGAAGACGCGGTCGACGCCGGGGTTCGCCAAGAATTACGGGACCGCTTCACGCGGGTGCTCAAGGGGCACATCGCCATCGCCACCGCCTGCTTCCCGGCTGGAACGACCGGCTCGCAGCTCGACGTGTTGGCGAGACAGGCGCTATGGCGGGTCGGGCTCGACTACGATCACGGCACCGGCCACGGAGTCGGCGCCTACCTCAATGTCCACGAAGGCCCGCAGCGGATTTCGAAGATCGCCAATAAAACCGCGCTTCGGCCCGGCATGATCATTTCCAACGAGCCGGGCTACTACAAGACCGGCGCCTACGGCATCCGCATCGAGAACCTGGTGGCGGTGACGTCGGCGACAGTTCCGTCGCCGAAGCCGGCCTCGGCATCCGGGGGCGCCGCGGCCGCGACGTCGTTCCTCGGCTTCGAGACCCTGACACTGGCGCCGATCGATCTTCGCCTGGTCGACGTGTCGCTCATGTCGACGGACGAGATCGCGTGGCTCAATACTTACCACGACGAGGTTCGCACCGCCCTCACCCCCCTGATCGACCCGGCCACCGCCGCCTGGCTCGCCGAAGCGACTCGTGCCGTCGGGTGACCCGTTCGCCCGCCCGATGGCTGCAGGCTGCGGCGCCTCAGGTGGATCGGGTGAAGTCCCCAAGGTCCCCGAATAACCCCAAAAATTCTGCGAATGCGAAGATTGACTCCTGCGCGGAGGGGGTCCTAAAATGCGTCTTCGCAGTTGCGGGAAGAATAGGAAGAATAAGGGGTTTTCCCTATGGTCGCCGCCAATCGCCCACTGTCGCCGCACGTCCAAGTGTATCGGCCGCAAATCACCTCGGTGCTGTCCATACTGCATCGCGCCACAGGGGTGTTCCTGACGTTCGGAACGCTGTTCCTGACCTGGTGGCTGACCGCCGCCGCCTACGGGGCGGAAGAATTCAATAGCGCACAGTCGTTCCTCGGCTCCTGGTTCGGACACCTGTTGATCTGGGGCTTCACGTTCTCCCTGTTCTATCACTTCGCCAACGGCATAAGACACCTGTTGTGGGACTTCGGATGGGGGTTCGAGCTGCCGCAACTGAAACTCTCGGGCATGATCACCGTCGGAGCCGCCGTCGCGCTCACACTGGTGACGTTGATCGCCGCGTACGCATCGGCGGGAGGTTGACATGAACGCGCGTTCATCGGGCGGAACAAATCTGCGCTCATCCCTTGGTCGCGCTCGCGGCCTCGGCGCCGCCAACGAAGGCGTTCACCACTGGTGGACGCAAAGGGTCACGGCCATCGCTTTGGTGCCTCTCGGCCTGTGGTTCGTGTTTGCCGCTATCTCCCTTATGGGCGCCGATCTGGCCGAGTTTCGGGCGTTCTTCGGCATTCTCGGCAACGCGCTGATGATGATTCTGCTGGTCCTGGTCATGTTCTACCACGCCGCCATCGGCATGCAGGTGGTGATCGAGGACTACCTGCACGGAGCGTCGCGGATCATCGTATTGCTGGCGGTCAAGTTCGCGCTCTACGCAATGGCGGCGTCGTGCGTCATTTCCGTTCTTTGGCTCGGCGCCCGGGTATTGCCGCCAAGCTGATGCCGAAGGGAATCAAGAAAGCGCGGACCACACATGGGCGGTAATAGAGAAGCGGGACTGGAAAGACCATGACAAGCGCGTATCCCATCACCGACCACATGTACGACGTCGTCGTCATCGGCGCCGGCGGAGCCGGGCTCCGGGCGACCCTCGGTTTGGCTGCGGCCGGACTCAAGACGGCCTGCATCACCAAGGTGTTTCCGACCCGCTCCCACACCGTCGCCGCCCAGGGCGGCATCGGCGCCGCGCTCGGCAACATGGCCGAAGATTCCTGGGAATGGCACATGTACGACACCGTCAAGGGCTCCGACTGGCTCGGCGACCAGGACGCGATCGAATACATGTGCCGGCAGGCGGTGCCGGCGGTGCACGAACTCGAACACTTCGGGGTGCCGTTCTCGCGGACGCCCGAGGGCAAGATCTATCAGCGCCCGTTCGGCGGCCACATGCGCAACTACGGCGAAGCGCCGGTGCAGCGCGCCTGCGCCGCCGCCGACCGCACCGGCCACGCCATTCTTCATACCCTTTATCAGCAGAGCCTGAAGCACGACGCCGAGTTCTTTGTCGAGTACTTCGCCATCGATCTGATCATGGACGATAGCGGCGCTTGCCGCGGCGTCGTCGCCTGGAACCTGGACGACGGCAGCATCCATCGCTTCCAGGCACACGGCACGGTGTTTGCTACCGGCGGTTACGGGCGCGCGTATTTCTCGTGCACGTCGGCCCACACCTGCACCGGCGACGGCAACGGCATGGTGCTGCGGGCCGGGCTGCCAGTCCAGGACCACGAGTTCGTGCAGTTTCACCCGACCGGCATCTACGGCTCCGGCTGCCTCATCACCGAGGGCGCCCGCGGTGAAGGCGGCTATCTCACGAACTCGGAGGGCGAGCGGTTCATGGAGCGCTACGCGCCAACCGCCAAGGACCTGGCGTCGCGCGACGTGGTCAGCCGCGCGATGACCGTGGAGATTCGCGAAGGCCGCGGCGTCGGCAAGGACAAGGACCACATCTACCTGCATCTCGAGCATCTGGGCAGCGACGTGCTGTGGCACCGGCTGCCGGGTATCACCGAAACCGCCCAGATCTTCGCCGGCGTTGACGCCACCCGCGAGCCGATCCCGGTGCTGCCGACAGTGCACTATAATATGGGCGGCATTCCGACCAACCATCTCGGCGAGGTGCTGCGGCCAACCGAGGCCGACCCGGACGCCGTCTGCCCCGGCCTCTACGCCGCCGGCGAATGCGCGTCGGCCTCCGTGCACGGCGCCAACCGACTCGGCACCAATTCGCTGCTCGACATCGTCGTGTTCGGGCGGGCGGTGGCGCTCACCTGCGCCGACAAGATCTCGCCGCGGGCCACCCCACCCGCCGTTGCCGAAGAACTCCGCGGACTACTCGCTCGCTCGCCTCGACCGGTTGCGCAACGCCAACGGCGGTAAACCGACGGCCGCGATCCGCGACAAGATGCAGCGCTGCATGCAGAACAACGCCGCGGTGTTCCGCACACAGGATGTGCTGGCCGAGGGCTGCCGGCAGATCGACGAGGTGTGGAGCATGCTCGGGGACATCCGCCTCAGTGATCGCTCGCTGATCTGGAATTCGGATCTGGTCGAGGCGCTGGAGCTCGAAAACCTTATGGCTTGCGCCGTCACGACCCTCTATTCGGGCGAGGCCCGCAGGGAAAGCCGCGGTGCCCACGCTCGGGAGGATTGTCCGGACCGCGACGACCAGAACTGGATGAAACACTCGCTCGCCTGGCTCGACGATAACGGCAAGTGCCGGTTGGACTATCGCCCGGTCCACACCTACACGCTGACCAACGAAGCCAAATACATCGAGCCGCAGAAGCGGGTGTATTAAACGTAAGAAGAGGTGTCCCCCGATGGTGGAACTCAGCCTGCCTGCAAATTCCCGGGTCCGCGACGGCAAGAGCTTCCCGGCGCCCGCCGGCGCCAAGAAGGTCAAGCGCTTCAAAATCTACCGCTACAATCCGGACAGCGGCGACAATCCGCGCCTCGATACGTTCGACGTTGATCTCGATGCCTGCGGGCCGATGGTCCTCGATGCGCTGATCAAGATCAAGAACGAGATGGACGCGACGCTCACCTTCCGGCGCTCGTGCCGGGAAGGGGTGTGCGGGTCTTGCGCCTTCAACATCGACGGCGTCAACACGCTCGCCTGCACAAAGGCGATCGACGAGATCAAGGGCGACGTCAAGATCTATCCGCTGCCGCACCTGCCGGTGGTCAAGGATCTGGTGCCGGATCTTTCGGTGCCGTACGCCCAGTTGCGATCCATCGAGCCGTGGCTGAAGTCCGATACCCCGCCGCCGGCCGGCGAGCGCCTGCAGAGCCCGGAAGAGCGCGTCAAGCTCGACGGTCTGTGGGAATGCATCCTTTGCTTCTGCTGCCAGACGAGTTGCCCCTCGTACTGGTGGAACGGCGACCGCTACCTGGGCCCCGCGGTGCTGTTACAGGCGTACCGGTGGATCGCCGACTCCCGCGACGAGGCGACCGGAGAGCGGCTCGACAATCTCAACGACCCGTTCCGGCTTTACCGCTGCCACACCATCATGAACTGCACCGCGACCTGCCCCAAGCACCTCAACCCCGGGAAGGCCATTGCCGAGATCAAGTCCTTGCTGGCGGACCGCATCTTATAAAGCATGGTGGATGATCTAATTTACGAAGGCGGGGAGGCGTCCGCCGGCACTACTCCTTCCCGGGCGTCGGCGGCAACAGGTTCGCCTTGCAGGACGACGTGGTGGAGTACGACCGCGCGTCGAGCGCTCATACCGCCTCCGGAGCCGCAGATCGTGTCACCCTCAGCGGTCGCGGCGTCGGCAACGGCTGGCTTGGTCGGGCCTGCTCGCCGTCCGTGACTAGCTCTACTCGGGGTTGGGGATGCCGCGGTACGCTTGAACGCCCCACACCTCGTTTACCCGCGCGTTCCGGCCGCATGACCAGCGGTAGTATTTATACTGCAGCGGGTTCTTGTTGTAGTAATCCTGGTGGTAGTCCTCGGCCGGATAGAATTTGCCAGCCGGCTCGATCGGGGTGACGACGTCTCCGCCGAGCGCCGCGTCGGCGGCAGCCTTCGACTCCTCCGCTACGCGCCGCTGCTCGTCATTCTCGACGAAGATCGCGGTCTCGTACGACTTGCCGCGGTCACAGAACTGGCCGCCGGAGTCGGTGGGATCGACGCTGCGCCAGAACACGTTCAGCAAGTCCTCGTAGCTGACCCTGCTCGGGTCATAGGTGATCTGAACCGCCTCGCGATGGCCGGTCCCGCCGGCCGACACTTGCTTGTAAGTCGGGTCGGCAACCGTGCCGCCGGTGTATCCGGAAACAGTGCCCACGACGCCCGGCACCTTGTCGAAATCCGCCTCGACGCACCAGAAACACCCGCCGGCGACGGTCAGGGTCGCCGTGTCCTCGGCCTTGGCGCCGCCGGCGAACAGGACGACGCCGACAATGGCGGCGATACCCGCAATGATGCGCACCCTCGACATGTCCGTCGCCTGCTCCCTCCGCGATGCCGTTCCTGCAGACAGAGGTAAACCCAGCGGCAACCGATTCCCAATCACGCTGGCGTTATCGGAGTTGCTCCGCGAACAGCGCAAGGGTGTGGTCGAGAGCGGCGCGTGCCGCGTCGGGGCGGAAGTCCTTCCGCCGGTCGCAATTGAAGCCGTGGCCGGCGCCGTCATAGACGTTAATCGGGATGTCGGGGAAGGCGGCGCGGATCTTGGCGACGTTCTCCGCCGGGATGGTCGGGTCGTCGGCGCCGAAGTGCAGGATCACCGGACAGCGCGGCCGTTCGTCCAGCAAGTCGACGATGTGCCGGCCGTAGTAGCAGGCGGCGGCCGCCACATCGAGCCGGCACGCGGCCATCCACGCCCACGATCCGCCCCAGCAATAGCCGACCACGCCCACCCTGCCGTCCGGCCGCAGCGCTCCGGCAGCTGTGCGGATGTCGGTCACCGGGTCGTCCCAGCCGACCGCGGCCGCGAGTTCGCGGCCCTCTGCAATGCCGGCCTCGTCATAATCGAGCTCCACCCCGCGCCGGACGCGGTCGAACAGCGCCGGCGCCACAGCGGCGTAGCCGTGAGCGGCGAATCGATCGCAGACGTCGCGGATGTGGCCGTTGACCCCGAACACCTCCTGCACGACGACGACGGCGCCCTTCTGCTCCCCCTCCGGCTCGGCCTTGTACGCATCCAGCGTGTGCCCGTCCTCTGCGGTCAGGCGTATGGTCTTTCGCACGAGATCCTCCCGTTCCTCTTACGGCGCGCAATTTTGCGACCGCGAAATCACGTTCGGCAACGATGAACTATGCTCTATACTCCGGCTCCTGCTGAACGTGAACCGAGACCCGATGTGAAAGTTCGGAACCGGCCGCCCGACATCGACCGAATCATCGAGATCTTCGAGACCATTCCCCACGCCCGCGAGCTGGGCCTGCAGGTGCTCGAGTTGCGCTACGGGCACGGCTACATGCGCTTGCCGTACGACGCGCGCTTCGTCGGCAACCCGAGCACCGGCGTGCTGCACGGCGGCGTGGTCACGTCGTTCCTCGATACCCTTGGCGGCATGGTGGTCATGGCCACCGTGCCCGAAGGCACAGCCTTGGCGACCCTCGATCTCCGCATCGACTACCTGCGTCCAGCCCAGCCTGAGGTGGAGATCCTCGGTTCAGCGGAATGCTACAAGGTGACGGAGAGCGTCGCGTTCGTTCGCGGCATCGCCTACCAGGAGACGTTCCGCGACCCTATCGCCAATTGCACCGCCACCTTCATGCTGGGCGCGCGCGGCTTCACCGGCCATGGCAATACTGTGAGCAAGATTGTCGAAAAGATCGACGGCACAGCCTCGGATGGTGGGCAGCCATGCTAGCGACGATAGCCAAGCTCAGGACGCGGGGAGATGTGGCGGCGCTCAACGATCTGGTGCCGTATGCCCGCGCCGTCGGCCTGGAAGCCTACGTCGACGGCGGCGGCCTCGTCACCGTCCTCCGCTTTCGCGAATCCAACGTCGGCAACACCCAGATCCCGGCAGTGCATGGCGGCGTTGTCGGCGCCCTTCTGGAGCACGCGGCGATCCTGCATCTGCTCGCCGAGAGCGACGTGAAGGTGGTCCCCAAGATCATCAACCTGTCGGTGGACTTCCTGCGCCCGTGCCTGGCCGCCGACACGTTCGCGCGGGGCGAGGTGATCAAGCAGGGCCGGCGCGTTGCCAACGTCCGCGTCCAGGCCTGGCAGGACGCCGCCGACCGCCCCGTCGCCGCCGGCCACGCCCACTTCCTGGTGGCGTGAGGGCGCCGTCCGGGGGTATCGGGCGAGCATCGGCTCCGCCTCTCCGCCATGACGCTCGAGCAATGGCCGCTGTCAGACGTTGAAGCGGAACAGCATGACATCGCCGTCCTGGACGACGTAGTCGCGGCCTTCGGAGCGCATCAAGCCGGCGTCGCGGGCGGGCGCCTCGCCGCCGAGGCGAACAAAGTCGTCATAGGCGATGGTTTCGGCGCGGATGAAACCGCGCTCGAAGTCCGTATGGATGGCGCCTGCCGCCTGCGGCGCACGTGTGCCCGCCGGCACCGTCCAAGCCCGTGTCTCCTTTGGCCCCGCGGTGAAAAAGGTGATCAGGTGCAACAGCCGGTAGCCGGCATGAATGACGCGGGCGAGGCCGCTCTCATGGAGGCCGAGCGACTCCAGGAGTTGCGTGCGCTCGGCGGCATCCTCGATCTCCGCCAGTTCCGCCTCGATGCGCGCCGAAACCACGACGGCTTCCGCCGCCGCCTCGCCCGTATGTGCGATGACCGCGCCCGAAAGGTCGTTTCCTTCGGCAACGGCCTCCTCTTCGACGTTGCACACGTAGAGCACCGGCTTCGCCGTCAACAACTGCAGCATCCGGAACGTCTTCCGCTCGTCGTCTGCAATGTCGCAACCCCGCGCCGGTCGACCGTCCTGCAGTTCGGCCAGCACCCGTTCTACCAAAGCCAGCGCCTCCCGCGCCTCCCGGTCGCCGCTGCGCGCCCGCTTGGTCAGCGGCGTGAGGCGGCGCTCCAGGCTGTCGAGGTCGGCGAGCAGCAGCTCCGTCTCCACCACCTCGGCATCGCGCAGCGGATCGACATTTCCGGCGACATGTGTCACGTCGTCGTCCTCGAAGCAGCGCAGCACGTGGATGATGGCGTCCACCTCGCGGATGTTGGCGAGAAATTTGTTGCCGAGCCCCTCGCCCTGGCTGGCGCCTTTGACGAGACCAGCAATGTCGACGAATTCCAGCTGGGTCGGCGTCACCTTGGCGGACTTGGCGATGGCGGCGATGTGCTGAAGCCGGACGTCCGGCACCGCGACGCGCCCCACGTTGGGCTCGATGGTGGTGAACGGGAAGTTGGCCGCTTCCGCCGCCGCAGTCGCGGTGAGCGCGTTGAACAGGGACGACTTGCCGACATTGGGCAGGCCGACGATGCCGCAGTTAAACCCCATCGCGCTCACCCCCGCAGGCGCTTGCGGGATGCGGCTTGGGCGGAGTCAAGGTCAGCGCCACCTTGCTCATGAAGCCAGCGCCGTCGCCGTCCGCCAACAGCGGAAAGAACTCGGCAATGGTGTCGAGCAATGGCTGCAGCCAGGCATCGTCCGCCTTGGCGAAGTCCTTGAGCACGTGGCCGATGACACGATCCTTGTCGCCGGGGTGGCCGATGCCGAGACGGACCCGCCGGTAATCGGCACCGATGTGCGCATGCAGGCTGCGGAGCCCGTTGTGCCCTGCGTGTCCGCCGCCGTTCTTGCAGCGCACCTTGCCGGCAGCCAGATCCAGTTCGTCGTGGAACACCAACACGTCCCCGGGCGGGATCTTGTAGAACCCGGCCGCCGCCGCCACCGCCCGCCCCGACTCGTTCATGTAGGTCATCGGTTTCAAAATGAGCACCTTGCGGCCGCCGGCGCCCCCCTCGGCGGCCTCGCCGTGAAAGCGGCGGCGAAACGGCGCGAAGCGATGGCGGGCGGCGATGGCGTCCACCGCCATGAACCCGATGTTGTGACGATTGCGCGCATACACGGCGCCGGGATTGCCCAGTCCGACGACCAGCAGCACCGCCGCCGCGCCTTCCTCGGACGTCCGACGACTGAACAGTTTAAGTTTCGTCGGACGCGCCTTCCGCAGTGTCTTCGGCGGCACCCTCGTCCTCGTCGCCGTCGGCGCCGGCGACCGTCGGCGCAGCAATGACGGCGACCGTCGCATCGGCCTCCTGGTTGGCCGGCTCGACCCCCTCCGGCAAACCCAAGTCGCCAATGTGAATGGCGTCGCCGATGTCGCGGCCCGTCAAATCGACCTTGATGCTCTCCGGGATGCGGTCGGCGAGGCATGCAAGCGACACCGTGTGCAGCACGATATTGAGCATGCCGCCCTTCTTCAGGCCAGGGCAGGCCTCTTCGTTCTCGAAGATCACCTCGACCTCCACATCCACCCGCGTCGTCGCGCCGAAGCGCAGGAAGTCGAGGTGCAGGGGATGGCCGGTGACCGGATGGGTTTGCAGTTCCCGAGCGAGGACGCGCTGCGACTCGCCGCCGAGATTGAGCTCGAACACGCGCGAGAAGAACCCGTGGCCCTTGAACTGCTTCTGAAGCTCGCGGGTGTCCAGCGAGATCGCCAGCGGCGGCTGTTCGCCCCCGTAGACGATGGCCGGCACGCGGCCTTCCCGGCGGGTAGCGCGGGCACCGCCCTTGCCGAGGCGTTCCCGGCGCTCGACGTCAAGCTTTACGTTCTCCGACATTCTCAAAACTCCAATGCATAAAGCGCGGCGTAAAAACCGTGCCCTTCCATACAGGAAAGCGGTTCAGTGGAACAGGGAGGAAACCGACGTCTCTTCGCTGATGCGGCGAATCGCCTCGGCGACCAGCGGCGCCACCGTCAGCTGCTCGATATTGCTGGACACCCGCACGGCCTCGGTCGCTGCGATGCTGTCGGTGATGACCAGGCGGTGAATTGCGGACGAACTCACCCGCGCCACCGCGCCGCCGGACAGCACCCCGTGCGACACGTAGGCCGACACCGAGGTGGCGCCGGCGTCCATCAACGCCCGCGAGGCGTTGCAGAGGGTGCCGGCCGAGTCGACGATGTCGTCAATCAGGATGCACGTGCGGTCGCGCACGTCGCCGATGATGTGCATGACTTCCGAGACCCCGGCGCGCTCGCGGCGCTTGTCGATGATCGCGAGGTCGGTATTGATGCGACTCGCGATGTTGCGGGCCCGCACCACGCCGCCGACGTCCGGCGACACCACCATGACGTCGTCCGAGTTGTACTTCTCGCGAATGTCCTTCACGAACACCGGCGCCGCGAACAGATTGTCGGTCGGAATGTCGAAGAAGCCCTGGATCTGGCCGGCATGCAGGTCGATGGTCAGCACCCGCTCGGCGCCGGCGGTGGTGATCAGGTTGGCGACCAGCTTGGCCGAGATGGGCGTGCGCGGCGCCGATTTGCGGTCCTGGCGGGCGTAGCCGAAGTAGGGGATCACCGCCGTCACCCGCCGTGCCGAAGCCCGTTTCAGGGCGTCGAGGGTGACCAGCAACTCCATCAGGTTGTCGTTGGTGGGGTACGACGTCGATTGTATGACGAACACGTCCTCTCCGCGGACGTTCTCCTGGATCTCGACGAACACCTCCAAGTCAGAGAAGCGGCGGATCAGTGCCTTGGCCATCGGCAGCTTGAGATACGCGGAGATTGCGTCCGCCAGCGGCCGGTTACTGTTACACGCGACGATCTTCATACGCCGAGAACCCCAGATTTGGTGGCGGACTGTAGCAACCTCTTGTTTGTGTTGTAAACCGTGCTCTCGCCCCTGACCCCGTCGCCTGGATGGCGTGGAACGAGATTGGGGACCGGCTCTGCCTGTGGCACCGTACGGTCCCGTATGACGCTCCGCTGCACGCAAGTTTTCGATTCTCGTGCACGCTATGACCTGTTCGACTGAATCATTCGCACGGGTCTGCGCACTAAGCGATCATGCCGAGAATGCAGCTCGCCATCATCGCCAGGATCAGAAACAGCGTCAGAATAATGATGTACGGCATCGCGCCCTTTACTTGATGACAAGGTCCAGCGGAGCCCGGCTCAACAGTTCCGGCCCGGCCGCGCCGATGACCACCGTGTGACCCAGCGTCATCGCCAGTCCGGCATCCGAGTCCGCGATGATGATATGGACGAAAAACACCATGCCCGGCTCGGCCACAACGGGGTTCCGCGCGTACAGCATCGGCCAGTCCATCCAGTTGGGCGGGAACGTGGCGCCGAGGCTGTAGCCGCAGGCATTGAGCCGGTGCGGGCGCATGCGGGCGGCGTCGAGCACGCGGGCGTGGGCGGCGAAGGCGTCGCCCACGCATCGGCCAGGCCGCAGCGCCGCCGTCGCGGCGGACAGCGCGTCCCGGGCGACGTCGAACATGGTGCGTTGCCGCTTTGGCACCGCGCCGATGCAGAACGTGCGCATCAGGCAGGCATGGTAATGGCGATGGACACCGGCCCACTCGATGGTGAGCTGATCGTCGGCGTCAAGCCGCCGCCGGCCCGAGGCATAGCGGCAGAGAAGTGCGGCACGGCCCGAGCCGATGATGAACGGATTTCCCGGGTAGTCGCCGTCGCCCTGCAGCACCGCCCCCTGCATCGCCGCCAGGATGTCGCTCTCCGCGGCGCCGGGTGCGGTCAACGCCGCGGCCTGATCATAGGCGGCGTCGGCCAGTTCTGCCGCCCGCCGTACGTACGCCATTTCGGCGGCGCTCTTTACCAGCCTGAGGCGGCTGACCAGATCCGATGCGTCGGCCATTGTGCAAAAGCCGTCGAGCGCTGCTGCCAGCCGCTGCCCGTTGCGAGCGGTCAAGCCATAGGCCTCCCACTCCACCCCCAGCCGCCCGCCGCGGCAACCATGTTCGGCGAGGATGCCGGCAAGCTCGGCGGCGGGGTCGGCGTCCGGGGCGTCCACCCAGATCCGGATGTCCTCGATCACCGAGGTGTGTTGCGCCTGGCGCAGGTCGGGGGCGCGGGTCAGCAACGTCATCGCCCCGTCGGCTCCGAGGAACAGGCATTGGAAGAACACGTGGCCGAAGGTGTCGTAGCCCGTGAGGTAATAGAGGCTTTCCTGGCGGAACAGCAGGAGGCCGTCCAGCCCTAGTTGCACCATCTCCCGGCAGGTCCGCTGCCGGCGTTCGGCCATCTCCTCAACGGAGAAATGCAGCACCATGGTATCCGCGTCTCTACGCAGCCCGTCCTATGCCAGCACCGCGATGGCCGACAGCTGGCGGCCGTAGTCGCCGCCCCCGTTCAACGTTGTCCGCCGGTAGCTGAAAAAGCGGTCTGCGTCGGCAGAGGTGTCACAGTGTAGATCGTCGACCGCCGCCAGATCGAGTGCCGAAAGCCGCCGCGCCACGTAGCCGGGAAGGTCGAAGCGGAAATGGTAGCCCCGGTCCGAAGCCGCGAACAAGGCGCCATTGTCCGGATCGGCCGCGACGAATGTGGTGCGAAAGTCGGCGCCGACTTCGTAGGACTCCTGCCGGATGCAAGGGCCGACCGCGGCCACGATGCGCTTGCGCTCTGCGCCCAAAGCCACCATTGCCGCGACGGTCGCGTCTACGATGCCGTCGAGCGCCCCGCGCCAGCCGGCGTGCGCCGCGCCGACCACGCCCGCCTGCGGCTCGGCGAACAGCACCGGCGCGCAATCGGCGGTGAGGATGCCGAGCGTGACGCCGGGCGTGCGGGTGACCAGACCGTCTAGCTTCAGCCGGTCGTCCATCCGCCACGATGCGTCGACGGTGCCGACACTTGCCGAATGGACTTGATAGGCCGTCGTCAGCGATTCCGGGGCCACTCCGAGAGCGTCCATCGCCCGCGCCCGATTGACCCGCACCCGCGCCGGGTCGTCATTGGAACCCAGACCGCAGTTGAGCGACGCATAGATGCCCTCGCTGACGCCGCCTTCGCGCGTGAAGAACCCGTGGGCGATGCGGGGATGCGCAGTAACGATTTCGGACGTGATCATGACGGTGCGCACAACGCTGCTTCAACGGCCGCAGAAGATCACCCCCGGTTCATCAAGGGATCACTCATCATCGCAGTCTACAGGACTTGGTCGCCAACGCGAGGCTGCGTGAATGAAAAAAGGGCCCCACCGGAGGGTGGGGCCATTGTCTGTAGTGCGCGGGGCCGGTCATACCCTATTCGCGGACCGCAGAGCCGAAGCAGCGCCGGTTCCAAGCCTCCACAGGGAACCGGTTGCCCTCCCCGAAACTCGGCGACGCCATGGCGACGATGTGCCGACGCTGCAGCCCGCAGGTTTGACTGGCAAGGCAAGTCCGGCTGGTAGCCCCGACAGCAACACACCGAGCGTACACGAGGGCGCCGCCGCCGACTGTGAACTGCATCACACTCCGGCGCATTCGATGTGCCGCGCGCGATGATGCGGAACAGTGTTTGGTGGCCGAAGCCGAGACGGCTATAAGTTCGCTCATGCGCTGTCCCAATGGTCCCTCATGACACCCGCCTTCGATTCGGTGCTGCGCGGCGGCACCTGCGTTACGCCGGGTGGCCGTGTTGACGCTGACATCGGTGTGCGCAATGGCCGCATCGCCGCTATCGGTGCTCTCGATCCGTTTACCGCGCCCGAGATCGTCGATTGCTCAGGCCTGCACGTGCTTCCCGGCGTCATCGACACCCAAGTGCATTTCCGCGAGCCGGGGCTCGAGCACAAGGAGGATCTCGGCACCGGCACCGCGGCGGCGGCATTGGGCGGAGTGGTCGCCGTGTTCGACATGCCCAACACCAACCCGCCCACCACCACCGCCGCAGCGCTCGCCGACAAGTGCCGGCGCGCCAAGGGCCGCGCGTGGGTCGACATGGCGTTCTTCGTCGGCGCCACGCCTGACAACACCGCGAGCCTGGCTGAGTTGGAGCGCCTTCCCGCCTGCGCCGGCGTCAAGGTGTTCATGGGCAGCTCCACAGGCAACCTTCTGGTCGCCGACGACGCCGACGTCGCGCGGGTGCTCGCCGCCGGCTCCCGCCGCGTCGCCGTGCACTGCGAGGACGAGCGGCGCCTGAAGGAGCGGTTCACCATCGTCGAGGGCGGCGCGGACGTAGCAATGCACCCGGAGTGGCGGGATGCCGAAACCGCGCTGGCCGCGACCCGTCGCTTGCTGGCGCTGGCCAAGGGCGCCAAGCGGCGTGTCCATATCCTCCACGTCACCACCGCCGACGAGATGGCGCTGTTGCGCGACCACCATGACATCGCCACCGTCGAGGTGACGCCGCAGCACCTCACCCTCGAAGCGCCGCGCTGTTACGAGGAGTTGGACCAGTACGCGCAGATGAACCCGCCGATCCGCGATGCTCGCCACCGCGAGGCGCTATGGGCGGCGGTCGCCGGTGGGCTGGTCGACTGCATCGGCTCCGACCACGCCCCCCACACCCGCGAGGAAAAGAATCGACCGTATCCCGCGAGCCCTTCCGGCATGCCTGGCGTGCAGACATTGGTGCCGCTGATGCTGGACCACGTCGCCAAGGGACGCCTCTCGCTCGAACGCTTCGTCGACCTCACCAGCGCTGGGCCGGCGCGCATCTACGGCATCGCTGGGCGCGGCCGGATTGCGCTGGGGTACGCCGCCGATTTCACTGTGGTGGATCTGAAGGCGCGGCGGATGATCACCAACCGCTGGATCGTCAGCCGCTGCGGCTGGACCCCGTTCGATGGCTTCAGCGTCACCGGCTGGCCGATGATGACCATCGTCCGCGGCCAGGTCGTCATGCGCGACGGCCAGCTGGTCGGCGATGCGGTCGGCCAGGCGGTGCGGTTTCTCGAATGCCTGTGAGCATCGGCGCGGAGGTGGCGCCGGGCAAGCTTTCCTCCGTCGTGACATACCTGGAAACGACCGCGCCGCCGCGGATCATCGGCGAGCCGCCGGCGCCGCCGGGCGCCGCGATCGAGCGCCTGGAGACGGTGCCTGTTTCCCTCTACCGCGATCTCTACCGCCGGGTCGGCGAGGCGTGGCTGTGGTGGGAACAGCTGCAGGTTCCCGATGACGAACTTGCCGCGCGGCTTCGCGATCCCGCGGTCGAGGTGTTCATGTTCCGCCGCAGCGGCGACGTGATCGGCTACGCCGAACTGGACCGGCGAGAGCCGAACGCCGTGGAGATCGTCTTCTTCGGCCTGGTGCCGGAAGCCATCGGCCAAGGTCTCGGCCGGTTCTTTTTTGCGCGGATGCAGGAGATCGCCTGGCAGAGCGACCCGCACCGGGTCTGGCTCCACACCTGCACGGAGGACCACCCGAGGGCGCTCGGCTTCTATAAGGCCGCCGGCTTCCGCCCGTACTGCCGGGAGAGGGTCATCATCGACGACCCGCGCTCGACCGGCCTGCTTCCCGCCGGCTCCGCCCCGCACGTCCCGCCTGTTCGCTAGTGCACAGACCTATTCAGATGGTACATCTGACCGGGTCAGATCGTGCACTAATGCCGGACTGGCACAGTACATTGACATGGTCGGCCGTGCCGGCGCCATGGCGCAAGGCACCGCGACACCGCTGATCGCGGACGGAGACACCGGCTACGGCGGTCTCCGCAAGGTCGATCATACGGTGCGCGGCTTCGAGGCCGCCGGGGATGCCGGAATTCAAATCGAAGATCAGGCTGCCTCAGCTCTCCTCGGTGTTGAACAGATCTCGAATGCGATCGAGGAGGTTGCGCTCGCGCGGCGGTTCTGGGGCCGGACGCTGGCGCGGGATCGGAGCCTGAACCATGGGCGGGGGCGGGGGGGCCACGCCGGGAAGGGGGCGGACGGGCCAGCCGGCTTCGGCGTCGGTCATGAAGGCGTGCCACAGCTTGGCCGGCAGGCCGCCGCCGGTGACGCCTTTCATGGGTGTGTCGTTGTCGTTGCCCATCCACACGCCGGTGACGAGGTCGGCGGTGAAGCCGATAAACCAAGCGTCGCGATTCTCCTGAGATGTTCCGGTCTTGCCGGCGGCGGGGCGTGCGAGCCGCGCCGCCTTGCCGGTGCCGGTGGTGATCGCCGCCACCATCATGCGGGTGATCGCGCCGGCGGTGTCTCGCGAGACCACGCGGCCAGGGCCGGAACCCTGCCGCCGGTACAGGACTTGTCCGGTGGCGTCCTGGATGGTCTCGATGGCGTAGGGCCAGACGCCGTAGCCACCGTTGGCGAACACGGCGTAGGCGGCGGTCAGTTCAATCAGGCTGATTTCAGCGGCGCCGAGAGCAAGGCTGGCAGTCGGGCGCATGTCGCCAGTGACCCCGAACCGCCTAGCCACCTCGACGACGCGCTTGCGGCCGGCCTTCTCGCTGATCTGGACTGCGACCGTGTTGATCGAGCGGGCGAGGGAGTCCTGAACCGTCACCTCGCCTTCAAAGCGGCCGTTGAAGTTGCGCGGTCGCCATCCGCCGATCGACAACGGTCCGTCGACGAAGCGGCTTTCCGGCGACAAACCCGCTTCCAGCCCGGCCACGTAGACCAGCGGCTTGAAGGCCGATCCCGGCTGGCGGCGGGCTTGGACGGCCCGGTTGAACTGGCTCTCCCGATAGCTCTTGCCGCCGACCATGGCGCGCACCGCGCCGTCCGGCGACAGGGACAGGAGGGCGGCCTGGGAGACGTTACGATCCTGAGCTGCGGCGCCGACTGCGTCCGCCAGTCGTTGTTCCGCGATGCCCTGCAGACGCGAGTCCAGTGTGGTCATTACCACCAAGTCCCGGTCTCCGTCGCCGACGAAGGCCGGGATCAGGGTCAGCACCCAGTCGACGAAGTACCGGGCGTCGTAGCGGCCTGATCCGGCAGTCTGAAAACTGCCGCGAAATTGCCTGGCGGCTTCGGCCTCTGCGCGGCTCAAGACGCCGGCATCGACCATGCTGGCCAGCACCACATCGGTGCGCTCGCTGGCAAGGTCCGGGTTGGCACGTGGGTTGTAGCGTGACGGCGCTCGCAACAGGCCCGCCAACATCGCCGCCTGGTATGTGGAGACGCGGGTTGCCGGAACCCCGAAATACTTCCGCGCAGCCGCGTCGACGCCGAAGGTGCCGGCGCCGAAGTAGGCGCGGTTGAGGTAAAGGGCGAGGATCTGATCCTTGGTGAACTTGTGCTCCAGCCACAGCGCCAGCAATAGTTCCTGAACCTTGCGTTTGAAGGTGCGTTCGGGCGTCAGGAACAGGTTCTTGGCCACTTGTTGAGTAATGGTTGAGCCGCCCTGGACGACGCGGCCGGCCCGCAGGTTGACGAACACGGCGCGCGCAAGTCCGAGCACGTCCACTCCGAAATGCCAGTAGAACCGGCGGTCCTCGATGCTGAGCACCGCCGACGGCAGTGCCGGCGGGAGATCGCCGACCTGAACGGGTACACCGTAAAGCTCGCCGGTGGTTGCCAGCTCGGTGCCATCGGCGGCGACGATCGTGATCGCCGGCCGCCGTGTCGCGGCAATGGCTTCCGTCACGTCCGGAAGGTCGGTGCCATACCAAACGACCACGCCGCCGACTGCCAGCGTCAGCCAGATGACGACGACCGCGAACCACCGCGCGATGAACCGCACCCACGGCCTCTGCCACAGCGTCTTGTCTGCGGACGGCGTAGAGTCCACCGCAGCGCGCCGGCGAGGCGGATTTGCCATCTTGCGATCTCAGGACATCATTGCGATTGCCGATGACATAGTGCTGCCTGACCGCTCGCACAACGCGTGCAGAAAAACACCGGCGGTAGAAGGCGAAAGCGCCAGCCTAGGCAAATTTCGTCCCGCGCCATGCCGAGTGCAGTGGGCCGAATCTTTAAGTAGAGTGACGTTGCCAGCCTGCGCCGGTGCAGTCCACCAACCGGCTAGACCTCCTTGTCGACAGCGGGCGCGGCTTCGGCGCGGTGAGGTTCGTTGATCCCGCCGGCCCCGTCTTGCGGCGCCGATCTCGGTCCGCCTCGGGAAACACCCACGCGGGCGGGGCGCAGGGGACGATCGTGGATGCGGTAGCCGGGTTCCAGGATCTGAACCACCGTGCCATGCGGAACCGCGTCGTTCGGCAACTCGAACATCGCCTCATGCACGTTGGGATCGAACGGCTGGCCGTCCGCTTCGATGGGGGTGATGCCGTGGCGTGCGAACGCGGCAAGCAAGGCCTTCTCCGTCATCTCCACGCCGGCGACCAACGCGCTCAGGGCAGGGTCGTTCTGGCAGGCCTCGCGATCAACGGCAGCCAAGGCACGCTGCAGGTTGTCGGCAACCGCAAGCAATTCGCGAGCGAAGCCGGTTACCGCGTAGTTGCCGGCATCTTGACGCTCCCGCGCCGCGCGCCGCCGCAGGTTTTCCATCTCCGCCAGCGCCCGCAGATGCTTATCCTTCAGTTCGGCGATCTCGGCGTCGGCTGCAGCGAGGCGTTCGAGCAAGGCTGCCGTATCCACCGGATCAGCGGTCTGCGCCCCGTCACCCTCGGCCAGCGAGGTGGCGTCATATGCGTCGGTCGCTGTCTCTCCACCGCCCATCTCGCGAGCGTTGGATGCGACCTGTGCGGCTCGGTCCACCTCCGGGCTTTGCCCCCGGATCTCGATGTTGTCGTTGGCTTTTTCTCGTGACATGGATGGCCCTCTGGTCTGAAGTGGTCTCAGGGTTCAGCCGATCAATTCCCCGACCAGCTTGGCGGTGTAGTCTACCATCGGAATGATTCGCGCATAATTCATGCGGGTCGGTCCGATCACGCCGATGGCGCCGATGATGTTGCGGCGGCTACCCCGATATGGGCTTATAATCAGTGCGCACCCGGCAACGTTGAATAGCTGGTTTCCGGAACCGATGAAGATCTGGACGCCCTCGGCATTGTCGACGAGGGACAGCACGTTGAGCATCATCTCCTTGGTTTCGAGGATCGAGAACAGGGCACGGACCTGCTCCAACTCCTCGATGCCCTGGATTTCCTCGAGCAGGTTGGCCTGCCCGCGAACGATCAGCGATGCGCCGCTTTCGCCCCCCGCCCAAGTCGCGAGACCCGATTCCACCACCTTGCCGGCGAGATCGCCGAGACGTGCCTCGTGCGTCTTGAGCTCGGCGAGGATTTCTGCGCGGGCATCGGCGATGGACCGGCCGACCAGGCGCGCGCTCAGGAAGTTCGAGGCTTCTACGAGGGCCGACGGGCGGAGGTCCGGCGGCACTTCGACGATGCGGTTCTCGACCATGCCGTTGTCGTGGACGAGAACGACCAGCGCGCGGCCGGGGTTGAGATTGACGATCTCGATGTGCTTGAGGGGACCGTCGTTCTTCGGCGCCATGACCAAGCCGGCGCAGTGGGAGAGCCCGGACAGCGTCGTCGTCGCCTTCTCCAGCAAGCCCTCGATGCTGGACGCTGAGCCGGCGAACTGCTCGGAAAGATTACGGCGTTCCTCCTCGGGGAGATCCCCTATGCGAAGTAACCCGTCCACGAACAGACGCAGGCCCAACTCGGTCGGCAGGCGGCCCGCGGACGTGTGCGGCGCGAACAGAAGTCCGGCTTCTTCGAGATCCGCCATGACATTGCGGATCGTTGCCGGCGAGAGATTGAGGCCCTGAGATAATCCAGAAACTGCTCCGAATGCCAGAGAAGAGTTTGCGCTCAATCTCTTCGACAGCGTGCGCGAGCCGATCGGTTCGCCGGTCTCCAGGTAGGCGTCGACGATGTGGCGAAATATGGTGCGCGAACGCTGATTGAGTTCAGAAACCAGCATGTCCTGTCTGTGATCCGGAGTCTGCAGCTTCGTTGTTCCGTCTGTCCGCAACGCCTGGCGCCCAGCTTACGTGGGGCCCCCCGCCGGGCACTACGCAATATGTAGCCTCGGGTCCGGCAAGCGTCAACGTGACCGGGCTTTACGAGCCGGTGCGGCCGGAGTAGCCTCTGCCGCTTTCCCCGCTCCCTTTCATCCCTGACTATGCGAGATTTGCCCGATGAGACCCTCCGGTCGCGCCTCCGACAAGCTGCGCCAAGTCGTTCTGGAGACGGAGGTGAGCAAGTACGCGGAGGGGTCGTGCCTGGTGCGGTTTGGGGACACCCACGTGCTTTGCACCGCTTCAGTGGAGGATCGCGTGCCGGCGTTCATCCGCGACACCGGCCGCGGCTGGGTGACGGCGGAATACGGGATGCTGCCGCGAGCTACACAAGAGCGCACCGCGCGCGAGGCGGCGCGCGGCAAGCAGGGCGGCCGCACGCACGAGATCCAGCGCTTGATCGGGCGCAGCCTGCGCGCGGTGGTTGACCGTGCCGCCATGGGTGAGATGCAGATTCGCGTCGACTGCGACGTCATCCAGGCCGACGGCGGCACCCGCACGGCGTCCATCACCGGCGCCTATGTCGCGCTGCATCTGGCGTTCCGGCGGCTGGTGGATCTCGGCATCCTGACGAGCATCCCGCTGATTGATCAGGTCGCCGCCGTCTCCTGCGGTATCTATAAAGGCGCGCCAGTGCTCGATCTGGACTACGCCGAGGACAGCGCTGCGCTGACCGACGCCAACTTCGTCCTCACCGGCCGCGGCGGCATCGTCGAGATTCAGGCCACCGCCGAGGAAGCGCCGTTCACGGATGCACAATTCGCCGACATGCTCACCCTGGCCCGCAAGGGCGTGGCCGAGCTGATTTCCCATCAGCGCAAGGTTCTGGTGGCGCCGGCTGGATGAGCGGGCGCGGGCACGGCGCGATCCATCCTCGGCGTGTCAGCGTTGACAGGGCGCGTGCCGCTTCACTAAGTTTGCGCCTTTTCGGTGCCGGCGGTAGCGTGCCTCGGCAGCGTTGCTCAGGAGACCGTCGTGCACTCTGCGCTTATGTCCAACTATCGGCGCTTCGACCTCGCCTTCGAGCGGGGTGAAGGTCCGTATCTCTTCTCTCATGACGGACGGCGCTATCTTGACTTCGCGGCCGGCATCGCCGTCGCTGCGCTCGGACACTGCCATCCGCATCTGGTGGCGGCGTTGCAGCGGCAGGCGGAGCGGCTGTGGCACTGCTCCAACCTCTACAACGTTCCCGAGCAGGAACGCCTTGCCGAGCGGTTGGTGGGCGCCACTTTCGCCGACCGCGTGCTTTTCAGCAATTCGGGCGCCGAGGCCGTGGAGTGCGCCCTCAAGCTGGTCCGCAAGTACCACGATGACACTGGTCATCCCGAACGCTACCGGGTGATCGCCTGCGCCGGCGCCTTTCACGGCCGAACTCTGGCGACGATCGCCGCTGGCGGGTCGCCCCGCCACCTAGAAGGCTTCGCCCCTGCCGTCGATGGTTTCGACCACGTCGCGTTCGGCAACGTCGATCAGGTTCGAGCAGCGGTTACGAGAGAGACGGGTGCTATACTGGTGGAGCCGGTGCAGGGCGAAGGAGGAGTGCGCGCCGCCAGCGACGCGTTCCTGATCGGGTTGCGCGAGGTTGCGGACGAATGCGGGCTGCTGCTGATCTTCGATGAGGTGCAGTGCGGCATGGGCCGCACCGGCAAGCTGTTCGCCCACGAATGGGCAGGCGTGACGCCCGATGTCATGGCGGTGGCCAAGGGACTCGGCGGCGGCTTTCCGATCGGCGCCTGCTTGGCTACCGAAGCAGCCGCCGCTGCCCTCTCCCCGGGCAGTCATGGCAGCACGTTCGGCGGCAATCCGCTGGCGATGGCGGTGGGGAACGCAGTGCTCGACGTGATGCTGGCAGAGGGCTTTCTCGAAAGCGTGCAGGAAGCCGCCCGGCATCTCGACCGGCACGTGACGGCGCTCGCGGCTTCGTATCCGCAGCAGATTACGGAGCTGCGGGGGCGGGGGTTGATGCGCGGCCTCAAGCTGTCCTCCGATGTGCGGCCGTTCGTGGCGCAACTTATGGAGCTGGGGTTGCTGGTGGTGCCGGCCGCCGAGGATGTGGTGCGGCTGGTGCCGCCGTTGATCATCGGCGAACAACAGGTGGTCGAAGCGGCGGGGATTTTGGACACAGCATGCGCCCAGCTGGGCGACAAGGCCGCCTAGGATGGCAACGCCTCGGCATTTCCTGGATCTTGATCATTTCGACCAGGCGACGCTCCGCTCGATCTTGGGGACCGCCGCGGACTTCAAACGCAGCGGCGACCAGCGGCAACACGCGACGCTGTTGTGCGGGCGGACGCTGGCGATGATTTTCGAGAAGCCATCAACGCGAACGCGCGTGTCGTTCGAGGTGGCAATGCAGCAACTCGGTGGCCACGCCGTGATCCTGTCGGACAGCGACTCCCAGTTGATCCGCGGGGAAAGCATGGCCGACACGGGGCGTGTGCTGTCGCGCTACGTGGACGCGATCATGATCCGCACGACGCACGCTGAGCGGCTGGCCGAATTGGCTAGTCATGCCACGGTGCCGGTCATCAACGGCCTGACCGACGAGTCCCACCCGTGCCAGCTAATGGCCGATATCATGACGTATGAGGAAGCGCGGGGCAGCATCGCGGATCGCACGGTAGCCTGGTGCGGCGACGCCAACAATGTTGCACGCTCATGGATTCATGCGGCAGCGCGGTTCGGCTTCCGACTGCGGATTGCCACACCGAAGGTCCTTCGGCCGGCCGAGAAATGGGAGATGCAACTGAAAGACGCGGAGGATGGCTGGGTTCAGTTCACCGAGAGCCCGGAAACGGCGGTGGCCGACGCCGACTTGGTGGTGACCGACACCTGGGTGTCCATGGGAGATGATCGCAGAGAGGTACGCCACAATCTCCTCACGCCTTACCGAGTGGACGAGGCGCTCATGTCAAAGGCCAAACCAGACGCGTTGTTCATGCACTGCCTTCCGGCCCATCGCGGGCAGGAGGTCACGGCCGGGGTCATAGACGGCCCGCAGTCGGTGGTGTGGGACGAGGCGGAAAATCGACTTCACGCCCAGAAAGGCATTCTCGCATGGTGCCTCGGGTGAGCCTGCCGATGCGACCCCGGTGACACGCCGCCGCGACGATTTCGTCCAGCCGTTCCAGATCGAGGCGCCGGAGATACGCGGTCGTCTCGTTCGTCTCGGCCCCAGCCTCGATGCAATCCTGCGCGGGCATGGCTACCCGCAGCCGGTAGCATCGATGCTGGCGGAAATTCTGGTTCTTACGTGCGTCCTCGGCAGCGGCCTCAAGTTTGACGGCATCTTCACGCTGCAGATTCACGGAGATGGTCCGATAGGTCTCGTCGTCGCCGACTTGACGAGCGCCGGCGACTTGCGCGGCTATGTGCGCTACGACCACGACAGATTGGTAACCGCTGGCCCACGGCCCGAAGGGCCTGTTCCGCATCTCATCGGTGCCGGACGAATGGCTTTCACGGTCGATCAAGGTCCCCATGCCGAGCGCTACCAGGGCATCACGGCTCTGGAGGGGGCGACGGTGGCCGACTGCGCCCATGCGCACCTTCGCCAGTCGGAGCAACTGGAGACGGCGATCATCCTACGTGCAGCGGTGTCGGAAGCGTCGGCGTCCGGCGGTGAACAACGAGCCGCCGCGTTGATGTTGCAGCGGTTACCGCCGCGCAGTCCCGCTCTAATGGATGCGGAGGAGGATTGGCGACGCAGCGTCGCCCTCATGAGCAGCGTCACCCCGGAAGAACTGCTCGATCCGTCGGTTGCGGCTGCGGAGGTGCTTTACCGGCTGTTTCACGAAGACGGCGTGCGGATGTTCAAGACGCGCCCGTTGCGGCACAGATGCCGATGCTCACGGGCCAGGGTGGAGCGGACTCTACGCGCGTTCCCAAGCGCAGAGGTTGGCTCGTTCGTGGAGGATGACGGCGCTGTCCGGGTTCGCTGCGAGTTCTGCGCCGCGGAATACATCTTCGACGAGGCTGACCTGGAGCGTCTCTCCTTCCCGCAGTAGGGCTGGCCTTCCCCCAGTAGGGCTTGCGCCAGCGGATCGGGCGCGAGGGCCTCGCCTACACAGCTGACAAGTCGATTGCGCCGGCTGAACGGAGGTAACCCACCTGGGCGGCGGAGCGCAGGACCAGCCTATCGAGCAGGGATGCCCGCGAAGCTTCGAGAGCCTCCGGTCGACGCCGCAGTGGCTCGTACGGTCTGTGCCAGTGCAGTGCTTCCACGGTCAGCAATGGGTGGCGGCGATCCACAGTGGGCCGGCCGAGCAAATCTAGAAGTTTCGAAACGGAGTCACTCGTCCGGAACTCGCTTTCGAAGCGCGCCCGCGCGGCAGCTTGCATGACGAGGAGAACGGAGCGGTTGGTCGCCAGAAACCGGACACAGTCCATGGCTTGAGCGGACCAATCCTCGACCGGGCAGATGAACCCGTCGGTGCCGCTGTCGATCATCCAACGCATGGCTCCGTTGCCGTCGCTGGCGATGGGGACGGTGGCAGATTCCATGGCTTCCAGTATCGTCATAGGACACGCTTCGCGACGCGACGGGAACAAAAGGATGTCCGCCTCGCGGAGCGCTTTCGTGAACTCATCGCGGGGCACGCGCCCACGAACCGTCACATTCGAAGATTTCTCGATTCTCTTGACGGCGCTTCGCGGCAGGTGGCCAAAACACTCCAGGTGCACGCTCTCCCAAGCGCCGCTATCGGCGGCGACCATGGCGGCGATGATATGAGCTCCCTTGGAGCGGACGACTCCGCCGCTGTAGATGAGGCGAAGGGGCCGGCCGTCATCCACATCCTGCCGCGGCGGCACACCATTGTCGCGAGCGCCGTTCAGGATCACCGGGCACTTGAAGACGGGCACCCCATGCCGTGTCACGAAGATCTTTTGCAGGTCGTATGATATGGCGACGACATGATCGATCCATTCATGGGAACGGCAAGCGAGCGTAGCCTGGGTTCCGAATTCTGAATGACCCACGGACAGCACCGGACAGGCAAGGGCGGGCGCAAGGCTCTGCAGGACGGGGTTGTCGTTGTTGATGGCGGCGTCTATGCCCGCGTCTTTGATGTTGCGAAATGCGTTCTTAGTGGTGGCTCGAGGATCGTCGGACTGGGCCGTCGGGATATGCTGAATGTGGTGTTGATCCAGCCAAGCGGTATTGTTCGGCGGCGGCGACATGAAAATGACGTGCATTCCGCGCGATCGCAGCTCTTCGCTGAGATCCTTGGCAAAAGCGCTGATTCCCGACCCTCTGTCAGGAGGACTGGAAGAGGCGATAAGAATCTTCATGCCATCGTACATCCCGCGCGTCGGCTGCCACTCGCTGCGACCGTAACCCATAATTCCTTCTGCGTACAAACTTCAGCCCTGGAGTTCTGGGAAGAAGGCTGGAGGCTGAGGTTTGTCGGGGAAGCAGGTTCGCGTGAAGCGCAAGTCGCGGGGCGGCGCCGGGGATGTTCACCACCAGCCGACGCGCCCGGCTTCCAAACGGCAGCCGCCCAGGCCCAGGCCCAGGCCCAGGCTCAGGCCCAAGCCCAAGCCCAAGCCCAAGCCCAAGCCCAAGCCCAAGCCCAGGCCCAGGCCCAGGCCCAGGCCCAGGCCCAGGCCCAGGCCCAGCCAGCGCCGCTCACGTTCTGCCCGCTTCAGAGTCTCATCCACGCAGCCGATCCGACCGGATAGTCGATGAGGGCGATGGTGTCCAAGTTGTCGATGGTTATGGCGCCTTCACCAATCGTGTCGGATCCGGCCGGAGCTAGAGTAACAACGCCGCCCGAGCGGTTAACGATGGTTACAGCCTGTCCATCGCCGGAGGCGGGCGGGAGGTTGAGCACGCCTGCGCCAGAGAGGCAGAGGACCTCGTTGTTGCTCTTTGTAAGTTCTGCAGGACTGTGCGCAGCCACAAACGGCGCGAAAGCGTTGTTCTCGCCTAGTACCTTCCAGCACAGCCACGCGGCGCCATCCCATTCGCCGATCAACAGGTATTCCTGCAGGGCACCCGGGGCGGTTGGCAACGGCGGCGGGGTTCCGCTGAGGACATAGTTGTCCCAGAAGTTCTCCGGCAACTTGTGTCCGCCCGTCTGGTCCTGTCTGATGATCAGCTGCCGCAAAGCGAAATAGGAACTGGAGGCACCGTAGTTGCTGTTGGTCACTTCCTTGACCTGTGTCGGCAAGGCGAGCGCACCCGTGATGTCTCCGGTGACCGTCAAGCGAGCGATCTGTTTGTATCCGAACGGGCAGTCCGCAGTGCCGCCGGAAATATCAGCAGAATTGAAAGGGTAGGTCGCGTCGCGAACTTCCTGGTCGACCACAAGGATGTTGTTATCCTCGTCGTACGTAAAGGGCCCGTCTGCCCCGAGTGATCCGCCGGCATTATACTGCACACTGCCGCCGGTTCCGGCGGGCGCACCGCCTGTACCTGCGGTGTTTGTAGTCTTGATCCACTGTGCGCCTGCCGCCGCGGCATCGACACAGACCCACTCCGTTCCGTTGCTGTTGTTGATCCATCGGGAGCCGACCGCATAACCGCTATCGGCGTCATCCGTGGAGCAGGGATCGACGCTGGAGGCAAGATTGACCTTCAGATCCGGCACGTTGCCAAGACCGACCTGTGCCTTGGTGACGGCATGGGGATTGCCCGTGTCGTCGACGTGCGAAGCAGCCGCGTAGGTACCGTCGTGGCTGTGGCTGGTGTCGGACTTGCCGGCCAGCGCCGTGTCGATTTGGGCGTGGGTGTAGTAGCGGGCGTCGCCACGGGCGTCGGTGTGGTATTGCGCGTGGTCGTCGTCAGCCAATCCGGTGAGCGCGGCGTGGTTCGTTACTCCGCCGCCTGCGCCACCGCTCGGGTCGTTCTTCCAGCGGCGCATGCCCGCTCCATCTGTCCCGTAGACCATATTGGCGCCGGGTGACGGTTCGTCGTTGACCAAGTTGAACGCGCGGTTGGCGCTCAGATCGCCGCCGCCAGTCAACGAGTAGCGTGCTTCGATGACGAGCCCCGCGGGCGCCGCCCCGACCTGCGCTGCAGTGACCGCGTGGGGATTGCCGGTGTCGCCGACATGCGACGCGGCTGCGTAGGTATTGTCGTGGCTGTGGCTGGTGTCGGACTTGCCGGCTAGCGCCGTGTCGATCTGGGCGTGGGTGTAGTAGCGCGCGTCGCCCCGGGCATCGGTGTGGTATTGCGCATGGTCGTCGTCGCCGAGGCCGGTAAGGGCGCCATGGTCGGTCACCCCGCCGCTAGGGTCGTTCTTCCAGCGGCGCACGCCAGCCACATCGGTGCCGTAGACCTTGTTGGCGCCGGGGGAGGACTCGTCGTTGACAAGGTTGATCACGCGGTCGGTGCCGAGATCCCCGCCGCCTGTCAAAGAGTACCGCGTGCCGACGCTTCGCGTAACAGGAGGCGCCCCCACCTGCACCGCGGTAACAGAATGGGGATTGGAGGTGTCGCCCAGGTGGATAGCCGGAACGTAATCGCCGTCATGATCATGACTGGTGTTCGACTTGCCGCCCAGAGCTGTGTCAACCTGGGAACGAGTATAATAGCGCGCGTCGCCGCGGGCATCTGTATGGTATTGAAGGTGGTCGTCGTCGCCGAGGCCGGTGAGCGCACCATGGTCCGTCGCGCCGCCGCCTGTGCCGACACCGCCGGACGGCGGATCGCTCACAATCAGGTTGCCATCCGCGTCGAAGTTGGGCCACTTGCCAGCCCGAGCCTGTCGTGGCGGCAAGACCAGATCGGCGTCCTCGTCATGTGCGGCGAGGCGAACCGACCGGTCGCGATCGGAAGTCAGATCCTGAAGAGCTGCAACTTGAAAATCGAGCTCGGCGTTCAAGGTTTCGGCTTTGAAGTAACCTGAGCTTTGGAAATCACTTACGCGCTCAATGGACACGTTTCGCACGATCGTGATGATCCGGTTCGCTGATCTGCCGGAGTTGAAGACAATGCTCCCAGTAGACGACTCTTGATCTATTTGAACTACATAGTCGGTGTAGAGGAACTTTCGATCTGCATCCTCGAATACAACGATATCCGCGTCCTTGAAAACCGCAAACGGGAAAAAGAACTCGGTCTGATCCTGCGAAGCGACGTATTGGATCCGCGGCTTTACGTTTGGGCTTATGGTGTTATCATCCATGGAACTCTCTCACCGGTGGCTGAATCGACTGTTTCAGACGTGCAGGATCGGCAACAACTGGGCGGCGCGCGCGCTGCTGAACCCGTGCACGTTAAGGCATATATTCCTCACATGATAAGAGACAAGGGCATTGATCATCGGTATGCGGAAATCTTTGGGGTTCTGCAGGCTCTTGCTACCTCGCCAGTTCGCGAGATCGCAGCGCAGCGTGCCGCTTGGAGCGGTGCGAGGACGTGGAGCAAAAATCGGTAGTCGTAGACAGGGGGCGCCTGCGAGGGCTAGGCGCGATCGTGGTCAATGCTACCTTTTGTAAATCACGGTGGGGTAGTGTATGCTTCAGGTGGTATAGATGGGCGGTGCGTCAGGTGACCAAGTTCGGCGCTCGATCATCGCTGCAAGCGCATCTTGCTGCCGCAAGAAACGGCCGTTGCCGAGAGGTTCCGTTTCTTGTAACGCGGAAGCGGTGTTCATTCTCGCTCCATGCATCTGCCCGGGAGCGTGTAGGGGCGGGGGCGGTAACGGTGACGGTGACGGGGTTCCTGCTGTTCGTGAGCCTTCCCACTCCTTTTGAGCAAAGCACGCCATGTCCAAACAACCGTTCTTTCACATAATTCGTGCGTCCGCATGACTGACACGTCCCGACTTCAAAACGGCACCGCCAAGCACGCCGGAAGCTTGATGCCGGTTTTCCCGCCGTCGCGCCCTGACCGTGTGCTCGCGCCACCCGCATCATCGGGCACAGCTGCGGCCGCGCCGGAGCAGGAGCGGCTGTCTTTTGCTCAATGGGCATGGATCGCGGCCTTAACGTTGTTGTTGTTGGACTCCCTCATTTCCTATTTCTTATCTACCTTTACCGGTAAAGATCTGCCGATCAACGCACTGGTGGCCCTCGTGGCATTGTCCGCCACGGTTATATTTGGTTTATACAGGATCATTCCACCGCCGGTGGCTCTTGTGAATCTTTTTTTATTATTTCTTGGTCTGTCTGTTGGAATCATAACAATCGACAAGTTACCGCTCACGATGTTCATAGGATTGTTCGGGGTGCTTATCGCCTTTTCGATTGGGTATGCGGCGATACGCTGGAACTCGAATGCCGAGGTATTTCGCCTCGTGTTCGTGGGAGTGGGTGCGCTCTATGCTGTCATATGTACGGTAGCACTTCTTAAAATTCATCCAAGTCTTTTCCCGCTCGAATATACCAACTGGGGGTATGAGGGACGTCTCTACGAAAGACCGCAAGTTACTACCGATCAGAACACGCAAGTGTTTTACCTTCTGATGATTCCGCTTGTGTTTTCACTAGCTAATCGCGCATGGCTAATTGCAGCAAGCAGTGCCTCGTTGATGTGTTCGTTCTACATATTGTCGCAGCTGCAGACGCGAAGTGGGATTCTGGTTCTCGGCGCGCTGACGGTGTTTTCGCTCGCATCTCCTTTGTGGTACAAGGAGCTTGGCCGAAAGAAACTGTTGCTACTACCTCTATTTGTTATTGTCCCTCTCGCCGCTCTGGTCGGAGGGTTTCTGGATGATCAGTTGGATGCGATCCTCTTGAGGTTTAGCAATACGGAGGAGACGGGAGGCGGGCGACTACTCGCGCTTCAATATTTATTCTCGCGCATTGGGAACACAGTATTCTGGCTGCCACAGGGCGAAGTGGACTGGCGCCGCATTCATTCCGGCGGGTCTCCGCACTCGATGCCGACGGTCATGTTTCTGTATGGGGGACTTCCCGCTCTCGTCGGGTGGGCCGGCTTGTTCGTATTGCCGACCATTGCTCTGGGTTGGCGCTTCCTAACCAAGAAGCTGGACCGGCTGGAAATCATGATCTTCGTGGCCGGCATGGGTTCGTTGGTGCTGTCAATGTCGTTGCCCCATCCGTTCAATGATCAGGCGTGGCTATGGACCGGAGCCGCGGTTGGAGCGCTCGAGCGATCCCGAAGACGGGAAATCGCGGCGGCGAGGGAAAGGGTGCCGCTGCTGCCCAGGCAGCCATTGGTAAAGGCCGAAGCAGCAGTACCGGAGACCGCCAAGGGCGGACGAGCACGGCCGGGGCGGGAGCCATGGCGCCGGAGTACGGGTGCTGCCGGCATGACGGGGGTCGCCAAGTGAACATCTGTCGTGTGGCGAGATTTGTGGCCTACTATGGTCTGCTGCGGCATATGCCGGCGTCGACGGGCCTATTCGGGTCGTTTTGGCAACGAATGAGGTTTCACTGCTGCCGCCGACTATTCTTGGCGTGCGGCGAGAACGTCAACATCGAGCGCGGCGCCTATTTCGGCGGGGGGCGTACCATACGCATCGGCGAAAATTCTGGCATGGGCATCAACGCGATCGTTCCGCGTGGCACGACCATAGGTGCGAACGTCATGATGGGGCCGGACGTCACGATCATTGCCCAGAACCATCGATTTTCGCGCCTGGATGTGCCCATGAACGCTCAAGGATTCGACGTGGAGCGTCCAGTGACGATTGGCGATGACGTTTGGATCGGGACACGAGTGATCATCCTCCCCGGCGTCACGATCGGCGCCGGCAGCATCCTTGGTGCGGGCGCGGTCATTGCCAAGGATGTGCCGGAACGGGCGATCGTTGTCGGCAATCCAATGCGCGTTCTGCGCTTCCGAGAGCAACAGGACGCTTCGGAGACACCATTGCGCCGGGACAGCGGGCCTACTCCCGCCTCGACTCTGGAGCGGCAACATCTCGGTGGCTGAGACAGAACGTTGGCGTCAGTGAAGCCGCACCAGCTTAAGGTGCTGGCTCGAACGTTCAGTAACGGAGTCACATCACGCCGGGCAGGCGGGCCGGACGGCCCTGACTTTATGGTGCGTTACGTCGCCCAGGCCGGAATACGTCGTCCGAGAATTTGTTCCAGATCCGACTTGCTTGCCCGAAACAGACCGCGGTAGTGCTCGGAAATGCGATCGTCGATACTGACCTTGATGGTTCGACCTCCCAGCAATGCAGACTTCAAGCCGAGGGCATGACCCAGATTTATCAACCAGTACATGTTCATGTCTTGTAGCTTGCGGGAAGCATTTACCATGAATGCGTATGCTCCCGGTAGACGCGGCAATCGCGACACGTTGACTTCCTGTTGGCCCGCTGCGTCGGGAAACCCGCCCGGCGTCAGATCAAGGAATGCTCCCAACTCGCGCTTGGCAGAGCCGACATCGGCAACGGCTTCTTCGAAG
Organism: Rhodospirillales bacterium; assembly: GCA_016710335.1. Classification (NCBI taxonomy): domain Bacteria; kingdom Pseudomonadati; phylum Pseudomonadota; class Alphaproteobacteria; order Rhodospirillales; species Rhodospirillales bacterium. The sequence goes on along the minus strand of JADJXQ010000002.1, from coordinate 326,414 downwards.
ATGATGATGTGAAACCTGTCGCCGCCGAACTCCTGAAGAAACGGCTCCAGGTATCGAGCGTATAGACCCTGTTCGACCTGTTCCGGATGGGTTTCCATGAAACGCTCGAACGACCCTTCAAACCGGCGATACTGTAGGTATTTCTTGTAGGACGAAATTGCCCGCGCAAATGGCTCCCTGACAATGACAAGAAACTTATCGATCGATCCATAGTCGCGGATGCGGGCTGGTGCGGCGGTATCGTACATGGTGCCGGGAGAAATATCGCCGATCGCTCGATATATTTCGGCATCATCATCTTTTGGGAAAAACTGCTCGTACCAATCGGCACCCTTTTCGAAGTTGTGCGCAAAATAGTGCAGTTCTTTGTGAGCGGTCGGAACGTATACCTGAGGATGTGTGGACAACAGAGCGTAGAGCCATGTCGATCCCGCACCATAAGCACCGATACCGAGAAAATTCGGCTTCGCCCGATCTGCCCTCATATGGACTTGGCTCCTGATCCTACCCGCACCCTGACTGCATCGACGCCAAGCATGGTCAATCGATGTTGCACAACAATAGCGTGCACGGCGGCCGGACGCAACCATTCGTGCTCCCCCGGGTCGTCGAGCTCGCAAATTGCCAAGGTAATAGGCAAGCGGAACATTTGCCGGCGGCGACCGTTAATTCTTTGGAGACATGGCGGCGAAACCGTCGAGGATGGAGCCCGAGCAGACTCAGCTTTTCCGGCGATATCTCGGGCGGGTACGCTACAGGCTTCGTGGACACCGGTCAGGAGTGGACGATGTCGACACTGAAATGCACCACCGCCTTCGCGCTGGTGATGAGCGCAGGCGCCGTCTTGGCATCGACGGCACCGGCAGCAGCTAGCCCGCAGGGGAACAATTGTTCACTCTCTGCCGCTGGCGGCACGAATACCGATGCGCGCTTTCAAACACTAGATGCCGACGGGAACGGGGAAATTTCCAAAGAAGCATTCCGAAACTGCATGCAGACGTCAGTGGGATCGGAGACGCCGCAGCAAGACATGCAGAGGGCTGGCGAAACCCTCGTCGCTGCCGACCAAAATTCGGGTGGAAAGGCCGCAGCGGACGAGATCAAGCAGCAGCCAGCAACTTCCGAAGCGCCGCGCGCCCAGGCGAAGGTCGGCGAGTCCGAAGAAACCCACACGCAGGGTGCAACGGGCATGGAGGACGGCGCCACCGCCGGACCGGCCGCTGCAGCGGCGTCAACCGAGGGCACCCAAACGCCAGCCAGTGATAGCCCGGCAACCGACGCCACATCTGGCGAGCGTGCCACGCGCGCCAGTGCCGGAACCCCGTCGGCAGAGCCCTCCGACAGCGTCCGGACGGGCGGGCAGCAGGCGAACGGTCAGCAGAAGGCGGAGGTGTCATTCGGAGCCGGCGCTGAGAGCTTCAAAGCGGAAGATATCGTTGGTCGCGATGTCGTCAACCGTAATGGTGAGGACGTGGGCGAAATCTCAGCCGTGGTCGTGGATTCGCTGAAGCAGGACGTTTACGCCGTCGTGTCGATTGGCGGCTTTCTCGGGATTGGAGATCAGGAGGTCGTTATCCCTCTGACTGAATTGGACATCGGTGAAGACGCGGTCACGCTTATGTCGCAGCAGACACGGGATGAATTGAAGTCTCTTCCGGCATATGACGAGGAGAGTTACGAGCCAATCGACAGTGGGGCGGAACCTGCGGGCAGCAACGCGCGCTGAGGTTCTCCGAAGTTTTACGTCTCCTCGAGAGTACTTGTCGGGAGTGGCCGAAGCTGCTCCCGATGTTTTTTATGCGCCTGGTTTCGGTCGGCGCAGTGGGTGTAGCGTCACTTTATTGCGGATTGTGATGCGTGCAAGGCACTCCGCCTTGTGCCGCCGGCGCCAAGTATCGAAGCACCATCGCTCCGGTGACGCCGGCACCCACGGACGCGGAACGTACGCCAGTGCGGTGACCATGCGACCATTCAGCATGACCGAAAGCGGCGCTGTATCATACTCTCGGCCTTCGTGTGCGTTCAGGCGAGCCACCTCCTGGGCGCGCAGCCCGTGCACCACGATGCCGTAGACGAATTCGTCTAAACATCGTTGCAGGATGGGGTAGACGGCGCCGGCCCGCGTTGGTCGGTAGTACCCCTCGAGAACCGCCGACCGACGCGCCAATGAACCCACGCGCTTGCCACTCACGGCCGTCAGCACGTCGCGGTCCATCAAGGTGCCATAAAAGAAGCAGGTGAACGGGCCAAGAAGACCGGACGGCTTGATGATCACGAACTTCCGCTCACCGAGTCGAGGAGGATGGGCGGCGGCAGGACTCTGATCCACCGCGGGCGAGAGTGGGCGACATCCCGGCAAGCATTTCCGGCATAACCGACGCCTCTTGTCGCGGCCGATGATCGCGCGATCCGTGTGCGTGACGTCCGGCCCACAACGCTGCCCCACAAGCCCCTTGCATCATTATCTCATACGATGTATTTTTTATCGAAATACACGTCATAGGAGAAGCACGCATGTTTCATAAAGGAGTGAACGTCCGCAACGCCCGCTTGGTGACGGCGGCGATCGCAGCCACGGCACTCGCTTGGGCGTCTGATGCCTACGCCGGCCAAGTTGCCTTTCATCTCGACGACCATTTCTCCGGGCTCGGCACGCCGGAAGGGACATTGTCCGCGACAATCAGCGACGTGGCGCCCGGGTCCGTCATGATCACCATGGACGCGACCACGTTTTCGGGACCATGGGGCGTCAACATCGGTCGTTGGTGGTTCAATTCCAAGGAAGATCCGACGACATTCGCGTTCGAATATCAAGCGGCGTCGAGCGGCCCCAAAGCGGAGCAGGGCATCCACACTGCCTTCAATCCTTCCGCCCCCGCCAACCAATTCAAACCCGATCGTGACGGGTACTTCGACATCCTGTTCGACTTCAAGCCGACAGGAGCCAACGGCACAGTGTTCCAGCCGGGTGAGGTCGTCAATTACCTCGTCCAAGGCGTCGGCATCACCGCCGAAACGTTCAACCTGTTGAGCGACCACACCGTTCAGGGCGCCGGCCCCAACGGCCCGTTCACGTCCGTCGCGAGGCTAACCGGTTTCCCGGGCGGGGTCGCGGCGTTCCTCGGCGCCGATGATGCCGTGGTGACGGGCGATGTGGCGCCCGTGCCTATTCCGGGAGCCGCACTCCTGTTCGGCACGTCCCTGTTCTCCTTGGGGTTCTTGCGCCGTCACCGCGCACACGCCTGAACTCCGGTGTCATGCCAATAGGCGATAGAGGCGGCTCCCGGGAGCCGCCTCAACTCGTTGCCCGCTTGAGTATGGAACTGTTGTTCAAGCGGAAGCCCCACCCGGCATGCGTCGCCCATTTCATCCAGCTAGCGAAAGGAGATCAAGTCCATACGGATGATACCCCAAACGAGCATCCAGACTGCGGCGGCGGTGACGGTCGTGATCAACACTTTGAGCACGATCCGCGGCCGGCGGGGCGCGCCGGAGGCATGCCCCTTCTCGACGTCGGCGGCGTCTATGGGCTGTATGCCCCACGGTAAAACCATGAACAGGACCATCCACCAGATCACCACGTAGACGGTCAGGCCAGCGTAGAGCCCCATGGACCAGCTAAAGCTCCTGAATCACTGATGGTTCACCCGTGCTCTGCCGCGTGAACCGACATCCAACCCCGAATGCGCCGATCCGAATCCATTGAGCATAACGTACTCCCCTGGCCAGCGTGTTCCCTTTGGCATGTTGATGACCGATCGTCTTCACAATCCCGACAGGCCGTGGCATATTCCGTCGTCCGCATCATTCGGACAACGCACCAATGGGGAGTTTACATGAGCAGCAGGCCTTTCAAAGTACTCGGCATACAGCAGGTCGCCATCGGCGGTCCTGATAAAGAAAAGATGAAGAAATTGTGGGTGGACTCTCTCGGGTTGACGATTACGGGGAATTTCAGGAGCGAACGCGAAAACGTCGATGAGGATATCGCGGCGATAGGCTCGGGACCATTCAAAGTCGAAGTCGATCTGATGCAACCGGTTGATCCCGACAAAAAACCCGCGGTCCACAACACGCCCCTCAACCACATTGGCCTCTGGATAGACGACCTTCCTGCCGCGGTGGAATGGCTGTCAGCCAACGGCGTGCGTTTCGCCCCCGGTGGTATCCGAAAAGGAGCTGCAGGCTTCGATATCACGTTCCTGCACCCGAAGGGGAGCGAAGAGCAGCCTATCAGCGGCGAAGGGGTCCTGATCGAACTGGTGCAAGCGCCCCCCGAGGTCGTTGAAGCCTTTGAGAAAGTCGCCAGCTGAGCGCGGTGGAGGCGAACAAAAGGCCGCAGCGTTCCGCAGCGGGACGGGCGGCCGGTCCCAAGCCACGAGCTGATATGAACGGCGGCCCCCTGTGATGCAAAGGCTTCTTACACCGAGACTCTGAATCTGAATGCTCTTCCTCGCCCGGGTTCTCGGCATCATGGTGCAGGCGCTGGTGTGACGCGGGGCTTTGGCCCCGAAATCATGCACAACGCATCATCCGGGTTTCTGCGTCCAGACCAATACGCTGTCAGCAAGTTTCCCATGACCGATCCGGCTGTGAGGCGCGTCTCCGCACCGCGCCGAGGGCTTTGCCGCGACAGCCTGTTGTCTTGTCGGCAATCTCTCTACGAACGGCCCGTTGGTTCACGGTTCCGTTCGTGGATGGCGAAGAGCCCCTTGAGCGTCAAGTCGGGATCCGCATGTTTCAAAACAGGCGTGCACTCCGTAAAGAGGGATGCGAGGCCGCCGGTGGCGATGGCGTCCAGGGATGTGCCGTACTCCTCGCCGATCCGCCTTACCATGCCCTCGACCAAGCTCACGTAGCCCCAAAACACTCCTGAGCGCATCGCCTGCACCGTGCCCTTGCCGATGACCCGATCGGGACGGCCGACGGCGACGCGCGGCAACTGCGCGGACGCGTCATGGAGGGCCTTCAGGGAGAGGTTGATCCCGGGGGCGATGGCGCCGCCCAGGTAGCTCCCCTCTCCGTCTATGACATCGAACGTCGTGGCGGTTCCGAAATCGACTACGACCAATGGGCCGCCGTAAAGCGCGAAAGCCGCAACCGCGTTGACCAGGCGGTCGGCGCCCACCTCTTCCGGCCGATCGACCACTACATGGAGGCCGAGGTTGACCTCTGGCGCCCCGATAACCAGGGGCTGGCACGCAAAGTACCGGCGGCACATGAAGCGGAGGTTGAACAGGACGGCGGGAACGACGGTCGCGATGATGGCGGCATCAATGTCGCTGGCCTTGATTCCGGCGAGTGTCATCACCTGGTTGAGCCAGACACCGATCTCGTCGGCCGTTCGCTCGGCGCTCGTGGATGAGCGCCATTCGCCACGAATCATGCCGGACTGATCGAACACGGCAAAGACCGTGTTGGTATTGCCGACATCAACCGCGAGCAGCATCCGCAACCTTCACCTCTTCAACAGGGAGCGGCTCCGCCTTAAGTTCCGGCGGAAACACGTCCCCGGCGCAGATTAAGCGCTCAACCCCCCGTTCATCCGACAACAACATGGCGCCGCTAGCGTCGAGGCCGACGAACCGCCCGCTAGCGGTTTCGTCCGCGAGGCGCACACTGACCTGTTCGCCAAGAGCGTAAGCGATACCCAACCACCGGTTCCGGACCGCCGCAAACCCGGCGGTTTTCCACTCCGCCAAGCTATCGTCGATCCGTCCGCACAGCCGGTCGAGGATGGGCCGGAGATCCGTCGCGCCGACCCCTTCGTGAGCCAACGAGGTGGCACAAAACGCTCCCGCCACGTCGTCTGGCCGCCACGCCACATTCAGCCCGATGCCGAGCACGAGCCACGCGACCTGCCCACGAGAATCCGAGGCCGACTCCAAGAGGAGGCCGGCAACCTTGCGCCCGTTCACCAGGACATCGTTAGGCCACTTGCAGCGCACGTCGTGCGCGTCCGTCAAGAGGTCCGCGACGGTCGCGGCTACGGCCAGACTCGCGACAAAGCCGATCTGCAACGCTTGTGCGATCGGACATTGTGGTCTGAGTAGAAACGAGACGTGGAGATTGCCGCGCGGCGATGACCATGAGCGGCCGTGCCGACCACGGCCCTGGGTCTGTTGGCGGGGCCAGATAACGAGGCCTGCCGGGGCGCCGTGCAATGCTCTTCGCTTGGCTTCCTCGTTGCTCGAATCGATGCTGTCCAACTCGACAATGAGAAATCCCGAGTGCGCCGTTGCGAGGCCCATCAGTGCGCCGGCGCGCCGCCGACGAGGGAAGCCGCGGCCGCCGCCGCGTTGAGCAGTGGGTCCGGGTAGATGAAGAACAACAGCACCACGAGCCCGGACGCCAGCATGGCGACGCCGACATGGCGCCCGATCTGGCGGTCCAAATGATCGCCAGGCTCATCGAAGTACATAACTTTGACGATCCGGATATAATAGTACGCCGCCACCACGCTTGACAGGACGCCGATCACGGCGAGCGTGTATAGTTCTGCCTGGACCGCGGCGAGAAAAACGTAGAGCTTGCCGAAAAAGCCGGCGAGGGGCGGGAGACCGGCCATCGCGAACATGAAGATCGCCATGGCGAACGCCATCGCCGGGTGCGTCTTGGACAACCCAGCCAGGTCGGAGATCTCGACCACCATGGACTCCCGTCGGCGCATGCTCAGGATGCAGGTGAACGCACCCAAGTTCATGAAAAGATAAATTCCCATGTAAATCAGGACGCTGCGAACTCCGGCTTCGGTTCCCGCGGCAAGCCCGATCAGCGCATAACCGACGTGGCTGATCGAGCTGTAGGCCATAAGGCGCTTGATGTCGCTCTGGCCGATGGCTGCGAAGGCGCCGAGCACCATCGACGCGATGGAGATCAGCACGACGATCTGCTGCCACTGGTCGACCAGGCCGGCGAAGGGATCCATCATGACCCGAAGGAACAGGGCCAGTGCCGCCATCTTCGGCGCGATGGAGAAGAACGCCGTCACGGGCGTCAGCGCGCCCTGATAGACATCGGGCGTCCACATGTGGAAGGGAGCTGCAGAGACCTTGAACGACAAAGCCGCGAGGACGAACACCAAGCCGACGATCAGCCCCACCGGAGGCGCGCCATGGTCGAACTGCTCGAACGTCTGGGCCAGCACATCGAAGTTGGTGGTGCCGGCAAACCCGTAGATCAGCGAACTGCCGTACAGCAGCATGCCTGATGCCAGAGCGCTAAGGACGAAATACTTGAGGCCCGCTTCTGAGGATCGGAGGTCGTCCCGCTGGAACGCCGCCAAGACAAAGAGCGACAGGCTCTGCATCTCGAGCCCGACGTAAAGGGAGATGAGATCGTTGGCCGACACCATCATCAACATGCCGACGGTGGCGAACAGGATCAGGATGGCGTACTCGAACCGCGCGATCCCCTGGAACTCCAAGTAGTCCTGCGACACGTACAACGACAAGGCAGAGGCAAGCAGGATCAGGACTTTGAAGTACACCGCGTAGTCGTCGGCGATGAACATCCCTTCGAAGGTGCGGGTTGCTTCGCCCGGCGCAACCAGTGCCACCATGACGATGGCAACGGCAAAAACCGCAAGGGCGAGGCGCGAGACCACGCGGGACACGGCGACCCCTTCGGCGACGCCGCCCGGCCGGTAGAAGACGCCGACCATCAGCAGCGCCATCGCAGCGACGACAACGAAGATCTCGGGCAGCGCCGGGAGCAGATCGGGGAACTGGCTGGCTGGGTGCATTCCTGTTCTCGCTGTCGCGTCCTTACCGCCCGGCAGCCAGGTCGGCGCCGTTCGAAACGCCGGCGCGCGCCACGTCCAGCTGCTCCACCAGGTTGCTGACCGAGGCGTGCATCACGTCGAGGACCGGCATTGGGTAGAGCCCCAACCACAGGGCGAGGAGGACCAGCGGCGCGAAGACGGCGACCTCACGGGGACTGAGGTCGCCGATCATCTGCAAATTTTTCTTGGTGAGCGTGCCGAAGATCACCCGCCTGTAAAGGTAGAGCATGTAGGCCGCCCCGAGGATCATGCCGGTCGCCATGAACAGGGCCACCCACGAGTTTGCCTGAAACGCGCCGAGCAGGACGAGGAACTCGCCGACGAAGCCGCTGGTCCCGGGAAGCCCGGCCGACGCCAACATGAACAGCATGAATACCAGGGCATAACGCGGCATCCGGTGCACAAGGCCGCCGTAGGTCGCGATGTCGCGGGAGTGAATGCGGTCGTAGACCACGCCCACGATGAGGAAAAGTGCGGCGGAGACGATGCCGTGACTAATCATCTGAAAGACCGCGCCTTCGATGCCCTGCACGGTCATGGTGAAGGCGCCGGCGGTGACGAAGCCCATGTGCGCCACGGAAGAATAGGCGATCAGCTTCTTCATATCTTCCTGCGCCAGCGCCACCAGCGAGGTGTAGATCACCGCGATGATGCTGAGGGTGTAGACCAGCGGCGTGAAGCTCACTGACGCGTCCGGAAACATCGGCAACAGGAACCGGAGAAAACCGTAGCCGCCGAACTTCAGCAGCACGCCCGCCAGAATGACCGAGCCGGCCGTCGGCGCCTCCACGTGAGCATCCGGAAGCCAGGTATGAACAGGCCACATCGGCACCTTGACGGCGAACGAGGCGAGAAACGCGAGCCACAGCCAAGCCTGAAGGCCGGTGTCGAAATCGAACTCCAGCAGCGCCGGAATGCTGCTGGTGCCGGCCACGTAGATCATGGTCAACATCGCCAACAGCATCAGCACCGAGCCGACGAAGGTATACAGAAAGAACTTGAACGCCGCGTAGACCCGCCGTGGCCCGCCCCAGACGCCGATGATTAGGAACATTGGGATGAGGACGCCCTCGAAGAACACATAGAACAGCACGAGGTCGAGGGCGGCGAACATGCCGACCATCATCGCTTCCATGATCAGGAAAGCGATCATGTACTCCTTGACCCGTTCCCGGATGCTTTCCCAGCTCGCCAGCACGCAGATCGGCGTCAACAGCGTCGACAGCAGCACGAACGGCATCGAAATGCCGTCCACGCCCAAATGGTAGGCGATGTCGAGCCCAGGCATCCACACCGCGCGCTCCTGGAACTGGAAGCCGGCGTCGGCGGGATCGAAGCTCATCCACAGGCCGAGCGACAGGACGAAGGTGGTCAGCGTCGTCCACAACGCCACCCAGCGCGCGTTCCTTGCCACCACGTCCGGCTCGCCGCGGATGGTGAGGATGAACACCGCACCGGCGACGGGCAGGAAGGTGACCAGGGACAGAAGGGGGAGGTCGCCCATTGTTGGATGGCTCTCGTCAACTCGCCGCGTAAAGGAGGTAGCCGGTAATGATGATCATCACGCCGATCAACATGACGAAGGCGTAGTGGAACACGTACCCGGTCTGCAGGCGGGTGACACGATGGGCCACATTGACGGCCGCTGCAGCAATGCCGTCGGGGCCGATGCCGTCGATCAATGTCCCGTCGCCGCTCTTCCACAGGTTGCGACCGAGGCCGAATGCCGGGCGAACGAAGATAGCGTCATAGAGTTCGTCGAAGTACCACTTGTTGAGCAGGAACCGGTAGACGCCGCTGAAGGTGTGCGCCAGCCGCCCGGGAAGTCCCGGCATCAACATATAGAGCACGTAGGCAAGCGCGATGCCGGCCAGCCCTTCAACCAGAGGCGACCATTTAACCCAGGCCGGCACGTGATGAGCAGCCTCCAAAGCTGGGTGTGTCTCGAGGACGCGTATCGAGTCCTTCCAGAACGCCTGCAAGCCGTCTCCGACGAAGGCTTCGTAGCCGATGAAGCCTGCAGCGATGGCGCCGACGCCGAGCACCGCCATCGGAATGATCATCACCATCGGCGACTCGTGCACATGCGCCCGGACTTTTTCGTCGGACCGGGACTCGCCATGGAACGCCAGGATGATAAGACGCCAGGAATAGAAGGCCGTCAGGAACGCAACCACGCTGCCGAGCAAAAAGGCGTAGCTGCCGACGGCGGTGTGGGCTGCGTAGGCGGCTTCGAGCACGATGTCCTTGGAGAAGAAACCGGCGAACGGCCACACGCCAACCAAAGCCAGTGAGCCAATCCACATCAGCGCATATGTGAAGGGAATTGCTTTCCAGATACCCCCCATCTTCCGCAGGTCTTGCTCGTCCGACATGGCGTGGATGACGGAGCCGGCGCCGAGGAACAGCAGCGCCTTGAAGAACGCGTGGGTCATCAGGTGGAAAACGCCCGCCGAATACGCCGAGACGCCGCACGCGAAGAACATGTAGCCGAGTTGCGAGCACGTCGAATAGGCGATGACCCGCTTGATGTCATTCTGCACGCAGGCGACGGTTGCCGCGAAAAGGGCGGTCGAGGCGCCGACGACGGTAACCACCGCCAAGGCCGTGTCCGAGTACTCGAAGAGCGGCGACAGGCGCGCCACCATGAACACGCCAGCGGTGACCATGGTCGCGGCGTGGATCAGCGCCGACACCGGGGTCGGTCCCTCCATGGCGTCCGGAAGCCACGTGTGCAACCCGAGCTGCGCCGACTTGCCCATGGCGCCCACGAACAGCAGCAGACAGATGACGGTGAGCGCGTGAAACTCCCCGCCGAAGACGCTGATCGCGGCCTCCGCCTTGCCGTCGACGGCCGAGAAGATGGCGTCGAGGCGGATGGTGTCGAACAACAGGAACGTTGCCAGTATACCGAGCATGAACCCGAAATCGCCGACCCGGTTGACGAGAAACGCCTTGATCGCCGCGGCATTGGCCGAGGGTTTGTCGTACCAGAAGCCGATCAACAGGTAAGACGCGAGGCCAACGCCCTCCCAGCCGAAGAACAACTGCAACAGGTTGTCCGCCGTCACCAGCATCAGCATGAAAAAGGTGAACAGGTTGAGGTAGGCCATGAACCGCGGGACAGACGGGTCGTGGGCCATGTAGCCGACGGAATAGACGTGGATCATCGCTGAGATCACCGTCACCGTCAGCATCATCACGGCGGTCAGGGTATCGAGCTTCAGCGCCCAGGCAACGGCGAGGTCCCCCGAACTGACCCAGGTCATCAGCTCGATGCTGCGCACATTGCCGCCGCCGACGACGTCCAGGAAAACGATGATGGCGAAGCAGGCGGACAGCAGCAGCGCCCCGCATGTGACCAACTGCGAGGCGCGATCCCGCTTCGCCTTTTGCGCTTTGTCGGCCGCTGGCATCAAGGCAAGGATGCCGGCGATGATTGCGCCCAACAGCGGCAGAAACACGACGGCGACGGCGGACACCTCGGCTCAGCCCTTCATCAGGTTGATGTCTTCGACGGCGATGCTGCCGCGATTGCGGAAATAAATGACCAGCACCGCGAGACCGATCGCGGCTTCCGCTGCGGCCACGGTCAACACGAACAACGCAAACACCTGCCCGACCAGGTCGTTGAGCGCAACCGAGAACGCCACCAGGTTGATGTTGACTGCGAGCAGCATCAGCTCGATCGACATTAGAATGACGATGACGTTTTTACGGTTGAGAAAGATCCCGAAAATGCCGAGCGAGAACAGGATAGCGGCGACAGAAAGATAATGGGACAGGCCGATCGTCAACATCAGATGCCCCTGCCGCTGGAGACCTTGCGGATCTCGATCGTGTCCTTGGGACGCCGGCGCACCTGATGCGCGATGTCCTGGCGGCGCACGCCCGGGCGGCGGCGGTGGGTGAGGACGATGGCGCCGATCATGGCGATCAAGAGGATCACCCCGGCCGCCTGGAAGATGTAAAGGTACTGGGTGTAGAGCAGACGCCCGAGGGCGGCGGTGTTGGTGACTGCCTCGAACGGTGGCGTCGGAGCCGTACCTGCGACGGTGGTTTCAGGCGCTAGGGTCCAACCGCCGACGATGATCAGCAACTCCAGGAGCAGGATCAGGCCGATCAGCCCGCCGAGCGGAAGATACTGGAAGAACCCTTGCCGCAACTCGACGAAGTTGATGTCGAGCATCATCACCACGAACAGGAACAGCACCGCGACGGCGCCGACGTAAACGACCACCAGGATCATGGCGATGAACTCCGCGCCCATCAGCACGAACAGGCCGGCGGAGTTGAAGAAAGCGAGAATCAGGAACAGGACGGAATGAACGGGGTTCCTCGCCGACACCACCATCACCGCGGCAGCCACGGTGATGAATGCGAAGAGATAGAAGGCCAGAGCCTGAACGATCATATCGTGGAACAGTCGGCTAGATCGAGAGAGGGGTGGCGCGGCTACCCGCGGTGCCGCTGTTCATAACGCCCTTGAACCGGAATCTCAATAGGCAGGGGCGCCTCTCGCCCACAAGCGTCACCGATAAGGAGCGGCGGCGGCTAGGCTGGCGGCAATTTCGGTTTCCCACCGGTCGCCGTTGGCGAGCAGCCTGTCCTTGTCGTAGAGCAGTTCTTCCCTGGTTTCGGTCGAAAACTCGAAGTTCGGGCCCTCGACGATAGCGTCGACCGGACAGGCCTCCTGGCAGAAACCGCAGTAAATACATTTAACCATGTCGATGTCGTATCGCGTCGTGCGGCGGCTGCCGTCGTCGCGCGGTTCGGCCTCGATGGTGATCGCCTGAGCAGGACACACCGCCTCGCACAACTTGCAGGCGATGCATCGTTCCTCGCCGTTGGGATAACGGCGGAGCGCGTGCTCGCCGCGGAAGCGTGGGCTGATCGGGCCCTTTTCGTACGGGTAGTTGATGGTGACCTTGGGGCGAAACATGTAGCGGAGCGTCAGCGTCAGGCCCGATAGCAGTTCTGTCAGGAAAATCGTACGGGCGCCGCGTTCAATGAAACTCATTGTCCCTTTGCTCCCTTGCTCATCTCTCACACGTACCTGACCCGCGCGGTTCAGCCCGCGTACCTGACCTGCGCGTTTCAGCCGGCGCGCGGCGCCCAGCCGAACACCACAAGGACGCTCGCGACGATGACCACGGCGGCCAGCGACAGGGGCAGGAACACCTTCCAGCCAAGCCGCATGAGCTGATCATAGCGATAGCGGGGAAACGTCGCCCGCACCCAAATGAACACAAACAAACACAGCGCGATCTTGAGGAAGAACCAGATGGGCCCCGGAACCCAGGTGAACGGCACAAAGTTGAACGGCGGCAGCCACCCGCCGAGGAAAAGGATCGTCGTCATCCCGGACATGAGAATCATGTTGCCGTATTCGCCGAGGAAGAACAGGGCGAACGTCATCGACGAGTATTCGACGTTGTAGCCGGTGACCAACTCAGCCTCCGCTTCCGGCAGGTCGAACGGATGACGGTTGGTCTCAGCCAGCGTGGACACGAAGAAAATCACCGCCATTGGCAGCAGCGGCACGACAAACCAGTTGAGGAAGCCCCAGTCGCCTTTCTGGGCGAGGACGATATCGGTCAAATTGAGCGACCCGACGCAGAGCAGCACGGTGATGATGACGAAGCCCATGGAGACTTCGTAGGACACCATTTGGGCCGCCGAACGCAGGCCGCCAAGGAACGCGTACTTCGAGTTGCTCGCCCATCCCGACATGATGATGCCGTAGACGCCGAGCGACGATATCGCGAACAAATAGAGGATGCCGACGTTGATGTTAGCCAACACCATGCCTTCGTCGAACGGGATCACCGCCCACGCCACCAGCGACAGGCTGAATGTCAGCATCGGCGCGACCACGAACACGCCTCGGTTGGCGCGGGTCGGCAGCACCGTTTCCTTCAGGAACAGCTTCAAGCCGTCTGCAATCGGCTGCAACAGGCCAAATGGTCCAACGACATTGGGTCCTTTGCGCAGATTGATGGCGCCGATCACCTTGCGCTCGGCCAAAGTCAGGTAGGCGATCGCCAGCAACAGCGGCCCGACGATCATCATGATTTTCATGACGATCCACATCGTCGGCCACATATACACGTGCCAGAATTCAGCCATCTGTGCCGGTCTTTCTTGTCTCGGACGGCAACAAGGTGCGGACGCACTCCGCCATGGTGACAGACGCCCGACATATCGGGTTGGTCACGTAGAAGTTGGCGATGGCCGGCCGGAACGGATCCTTCGCAAGAGCCCCGGAGGCGCCGAAGTCACCCCATGCCGCCGGGGCGACGATATCCAAGCTTCTGAAAGACGCATTGACGGCCTCAAGCCGCGCCCGCACTTGCTCCAGCGTATCGTAGGGAAGGGTGTGCCCGACCGCCTCGGACAGCGCCCGGATGATCCTCCAGTCTTCACGCGCCTCGCCCGGCGGATCGGCGGCGCGCAGGCCACGCTGAACGCGGCCTTCGGTGTTGACGTAGGTGCCGCTCTTCTCCGTGTAGGCTGCCCCGGGCAACACTACGTCAGCGCGCTGAGCCCCCGCGTCGCCGTGATGGCCCTGATAAACCACGAACGCATCGCCGAGGCGCTGCATGTCGATCTCATCTGCTCCGAGCAGATAGACCACCTTGATCTCGCCCGCTTCTGCGCCGTCCAGGATGCCGGCGAGGCCGCGTCCGCCATCGCCGGGGACGAAGCCCAGATCGAGCCCGCCCACCCGCGCCGCGGCGGTGTGCAGCACGTTGAACCCGTTCCAGCCGCCGGCTTCGTCGATCATCCCGAACTTGTCGACGATGGCCCGTGCGGCGCCGAGGATATGCGCGCCGTCGACACGCGCCAGAGCGCCCATGCCGAGGACCAGCATCGGGCGCTTCGCGTCATCGAGCACCTTGGCGAAGTCATGCTCGCCGGCGAGGAGGGCGTCCAACGCCGACGCATCGTTGCCAAGTCCCTGATAGCGATAAGTGAGATCCGCGTCCGTGCCGATGGCAGCGATTTTTGCCTTGCCGGTAAGGAAACGTTTGCGGATGCGGGCGTTGATGATCGGCGCCTCGATGCGGGGGTTGGTCCCCACCAGAAGGATTGCGTCGGCCATGTCGATGCCGGCGATCGTCGAATTGAACAGGTACGAGCTCCGGACGGCGGCCTCGAGCTTGGCCCCGTCCTGTCGGCAGTCCAGATGCGGCGAGCCGAGGGCGGACCCCAGGTCCTTCAGCGCCACCATCGACTCGCAGCAGGCCAGATCGCCGGCAACCGCGGCGACGGCTCCGCCATCGACGGACTTCAGCCGCTCCCGGATCTCCGCGAAGGCTTCCGCCCAACCGGTCGGACGCAGCCGCCCGTCCCGACGCACATAGGGTCGATCGAGGCGCTGGCGGCGCAACCCGTCGTACGCGTAGCGGGTCTTGTCTGATATCCACTCCTCATTGACGTCTTCGTTGACCCTCGGCAGTACCCGCAGCACCTCGTTGCCGCGGGTGTCGACGCGGATGTTGCTGCCTACCGCGTCCATGACGTCGATGGTCTCGGTCTTTTTCAACTCCCACGGCCGGGCGACGAACGCGTACGGCTTGGAGGTCAGCGCGCCGACCGGACACAGGTCTATGATATTGGCCGACAGTTCCGAAGAGAGCGCCTTCTCCACGAAGGTCGTCACTTCCATCCTCTCGCCGCGTCCAGTCGCACCCAGTTCCGGCACACCGGCGACCTCAGTTGCAAAGCGGATGCAGCGGGTGCAGTGGATGCAGCGGGTCATGATCGTCTTGATCAGCGGCCCCATGTACTTGTCTGTCACCGCCCGCTTGTTCTCGTGGAACCGGCTGCGGTCAAAACCGTAAAACATCGCCTGATCCTGGAGATCGCACTCGCCGCCTTGGTCGCAGATCGGGCAATCGAGCGGATGATTGATCAGCAAGAACTCCATCACGCCCTTGCGCATCTTGTGGACGGCGGGCGTGTTGGTCTCGATGACCATGCCGTCGGCGGCGGGCATTGCGCACGACGCGATCGGCTTCGGCGCTCCCTTCATGGCGACGAGACACATCCGGCAGTTGCCGGCGATGGACAGGCGCTCGTGGTAGCAAAAGCGGGGGATCTCGATGCCGGCCAGTTCGCATGCCTGCAGCACGGTCAGGCCGGCCTCGACTTCGATCTCGATGTCGTCGATCGTCAGCTTGGGCATTTCTGCGATCCTACGCCGCGGTCTGTGTCGGTTCGACGGCTCGGTCCAGGATGCGCCGCTCGATCTCCGGCCGGAAATGGCGGATCAAGCCCTGTATCGGCCAAGCCGCAGCGTCGCCCAGCGCGCAGATGGTGTGACCCTCTACCTGCCGCGACACATCCTCGAGTAGATCGATCTCCTCGACGCGCGCGCGCCCCTCGACCAGCCGCTCCATCACCCGCCACATCCACCCGGTGCCCTCGCGGCACGGGGTGCACTGGCCGCAGCTCTCGTGCATGTAAAAGCGCGACAGCCTGGTGATCGCCTTAATGACGTCCGTGGAGGAATCCATCACCATTACTGCCGCCGTTCCGAGCCCCGACTTCACCTCCTGCAGCGAGTCAAAATCCATGCGCACGCTATCGCATATTGAGCGCGGCAGCAGCGGCACCGACGAGCCGCCCGGAATGATCGCCAACAGGTTGTTCCAGCCGCCGCGGACCCCGCCCGCGTGACGCTCGATGAGGTCCTTCAGCGGCACCCCCATCTCTTCCTCGACGGTGCAGGGCTGATTGACGTGGCCCGAGATGTTAAACAGCTTGGTCCCCGTGTTGCGCGGTCGGCCGATCCCGCCGAACCAGGCGCCGCCGCGGCGCAGAATGGCTGGAACGACGGCGATAGTCTCGACGTTGTTGACTGTCGTAGGGCACCCGTAAAGGCCCACCGCGGCTGGGAACGGCGGTTTCAGGCGTGGCTGCCCCTTCTTGCCCTCGAGGCTCTCGAGCAACGCGGTTTCCTCGCCGCAGATATAAGCCCCTGCACCGAGGTGGACGTGAATGTCGAAGGCCCACCCGGAACCGCAGGCGTCCCTGCCGATGAGTCCGGCCTCGTAGGCCTCCTCGACAGCCCGCTGGAATGCTTCGGCCTCGCGGTAGAACTCACCCCGCACGTAAACATAGGCGGTGTTGGCGCCCATCGCGACGCCCGCCAACAGGCAACCTTCGATCAGCTTGTGCGGCTCGTGCCGCAGGATTTCGCGATCCTTGCAGGTGCCCGGTTCGCCCTCGTCGGCATTGATGACAAGGTAGTGCGGCCGCGGACCGGCCTGCTTCGGCATGAACGACCACTTCATGCCGGTGCTGAACCCGGCGCCGCCGCGGCCGCGCAAACCCGACTGCTTGACTTCCTCGACGATCCACTCTCGTCCCTTGGCGATGAGATCCTTCGTCGCGTCCCAGTCGCCGCGGGACTGCGCGCCCTTCAGGCCGACGTCAGCAATGCCATAGATGTTGGTGAAAATGCGGTCCTGATCACGCAACATCAAGCGTTTCCTTCCTTCCGCCGCCGGCTGGTGCTCTTTACAGGGGGCTCGGGCTCCGGGACGGGTTCCTCGTCGCCGGACGCCTCATCCAAACTGGTAAGCGTCGTCAGGCCGCCGACCGGCTCGCAGCTTCGCCGACCGATCTGCGACCCGCGCTTCGGCGTTCGACCGTGCCGGAGGTCTTCAAGGATGGTCGCGGCGGTCTCCGGCGACAAATCCTCGAAATAATCGTCGCCTATCTGCATCATCGGCGCGTTGACGCAGGCGCCGAGGCATTCGACCTCCGAGACCGTGAACGCGCCGTCCTCGGTCGTCTGCCCCGGACCGATCCCCAGGCTTCTACGGCACGCAGCGATGATCTCGTCGGATCCGCGCAGCCAGCATGGCAGGTTGGTGCACACCTGCACGTGGTGCCGGCCGATCGGCTTGAGATTGAACATGGTGTAGAACGTCGCGACTTCGTAAACCCGCATCGGCGGCATGTCCAGGTAGTCGGCCACGAAGTCCATCACGTCGCGCGACACCCATCCGCCGTTCTGGCGCTGCGCCAAATTCAGCAACGGCATCACCGCGCTCGCCTGGCGCCCCTCCGGGTAACGGGCGACGATGGCGGCGGCCTTGTCTCGGTTCTCGTCCGTGAATGCGAAGGATGCCGGCATCGGTTTGGGGGCGGTGGTCGCGTTGCTCATCGATCAATCTCGCCAAACACGATGTCCAGCGAACCGAGCACTGCGACCACATCAGCCAGCATGTGACCACGGCACAGATGATCCATCGCCTGCAGGTGGGCGAACCCCGGCGCCCGGATTTTGCAGCGGTAGGGGCTGTTGGTGCCGTCCGCGATCAGATATACGCCAAACTCGCCTTTCGGCGCTTCCACCACCGAGTAGGTCTCTCCAGGCGGCACGTGAAAGCCCTCGGTGTACAGCTTGAAGTGGTGAATGAGGGCCTCCATCGAGTGCTTCATCGCGCCCCTCAACGGCGGCGAGACCTTGTTGTCGTCTACCTTGACGGGCCCCGGCGGCATTTGGTCGAGGCACTGGCGAATGATCTTCAGGCTTTCCCGCATCTCGTACATGCGCACCAGGTAGCGGTCGTAACAGTCGCCGACCTTGCCGACCGGAATGTCGAAATCCATGCGCTCGTACGCGTCATAGGGCTGCGCCTTGCGCAGATCCCACGCGACCCCGCAAGCGCGCAGGCACGGTCCGGTGAAGCCGCGATCGAGCGCGTCCTCGGCGGTGATGGCGCCGACGTCCACGGAACGCTGCTTGAAAATGCGGTTCTCCGTCAACAACCGTTCGAGATCGTCGAGGAACGCAGGAAACTGTTCGCACCAGTCCCAGATGTCGTCTGCGAGATCGGCCGGCATGTCCGAGGCGACCCCGCCGGGCCGGAAGTACGCCATGTGCATGCGGGCGCCACTTACCCGCTCGCAGAATTCCATCAACCGTTCGCGCTGTTCGAAGCCCCACAGGAACGGAGTCAGCGCGCCGATGTCCATCGCATAGGCGCAAATGGTAAAGATGTGATTCAGGACCCGGCCGATTTCGGCGTACAGCACGCGGATGTACTGCCCCCTGGGCGGCACCTCCACGCCCAGCAGCTTCTCCGTGGCGAGACAGAAAGCGTGCTCCTGATTTTGGGGAGAGACGTAGTCGAGCCGGTCGAAATACGGCACGCTCTGCAAGTACGTCTTGTATTCGATGAGTTTCTCGGTGCCGCGGTGGAGAAGGCCCACGTGCGGATCCGCGCGCTCAATCACCTCGCCGTCCATTTCAAGCACCAGGCGCAGCACGCCGTGCGCGGACGGGTGCTGCGGTCCGAAGTTCAGCGTGTAGTTCTGGATCAACGACTCTGGCATTTATGAACGCTCTTCCTGTCCGTCGGCTTTCTCGTCGCCCGGAAGCCGCGCCTGCACGCCTTCCCATGGACTGAGGAAATCGAAGGTGCGGAACGCCTGCGCGAGCTTCACCGGCTCGTACACGACACGCTTCTGCTCATCGTCGTAGCGCACCTCAACATAGCCGGTCAGCGGAAAATCCTTGCGCAGCGGATGCCCTTCAAAGCCGTAGTCGGTCATGATGCGGCGGAGGTCCGGGTGGCCGCTGAACAGGATCCCGAAGAGATCCCATGTCTCGCGCTCCCACCAGTCGGCGGAGTTGAACACGCCGGTGACCGTCGGCACTGCGGTTTCCGCATCGGTCTGCACCTTCACCCGGATACGCCGGTTGTGGGTGAGGCTGAGAAGATTGTAAACCACATCGAACCGAGGAACCCGATCCGGGTAGTCGACGCCGCACACGTCCATCAACTGCTTGAAATGACAATTGGCGTCGTCGCGGAGAAGAGTGAGAACCCGCACCACCGACTCCCGCTGCACCACGATGATCAACTCATCGTGCGGCATCGATACATCGCGCACGTCATCCGGCAATGCGGCTTGAATGTACTCGCCGAGGTCCTTGAGGGCCACGTCCATTGTCGTCTCGAACCTTCAGAAGGATATTCAGCCGCAGTCTAGCGCCACAAGCCGCCTGTCCGTCGAATTTTTCTCTGGAGCTGCAGCACGCCGTAAACCAGCGCTTCCGCCGTCGGCGGGCAACCCGGCACATAAACGTCGACCGGAACCACCCGATCGCAACCGCGTACCACCGAATACGAATAGTGGTAATACCCGCCGCCGTTGGCGCACGACCCCATGGAGATCACGTAACGCGGCTCCGCCATCTGGTCGTAAACCTTGCGGAACGCCGGCGCCATCTTGTTGGTCAACGTGCCGGCGACAATGATGACGTCCGACTGCCGCGGGCTGGGGCGGGGCACCACTCCAAACCGATCCAAATCATAGCGGCTCATGTACGCGTGCATCATTTCGACGGCGCAACACGCGAGCCCGAACGTCATCGGCCAAAGAGATCCCGTGCGCGCCCAGTTCACCAGCTTGTCCAACTGGGCGATCAAGAACCCGCGGTTGCGCAACTCGTCACTCGCTTGGCGCAGCAACGCGTCCTGGTCGGCGCCCGGCGGGATTGGTCGGGTCAGCGTGTGATCGGGCAATCCATCTACTCCCATTCCAGCGCCCCCTTCCTCCATTCATATATGAAGCCGACGGTGAGCACCGCGAGGAAAACCATCATCGACAAGAACCCGAACATGCCGATATCGCCGAGGGTGATTGCCCATGGAAACAGGAATGCGACTTCCAGATCGAAGATGATGAACAGGATGGCCACGAGATAGAAGCGAACGTCGAACCTGCCGCGGGAATCCTCGAACGGATCGAACCCGCACTCGTATGCCGAATCCTTAGCCATGTCGGGCTTTTGCGGAACGACGATGTAGGAGACTCCCACGGCGGCGCCGGCTACCACTACAGCGATCCCGATGAAGATCAGTATCGGCAGGTATTCGGCCAAGAGAGCGGGCATGACATGATCCTCGTCATTCCGAATGTCGTCCGCGGCGCCGGGAAGAGGCGGCATGGCGACCGCGCCATGGCGCAGTGGCGGGAGTGACGGGACTCGAACCCGCGACCTCTGGCGTGACAGGCCAGCGCTCTAACCGACTGAGCTACACCCCCGGATGCGCCCACCACAGAGCTACGTGATGTAAAGCCGCCCCCGCCGGGTGTCAAGCCGCGACCCCCGGCGTCCGGGCCGCGTAACCGGGGAGGCGTTTGCATCGGAGAAACCGCTGCGCGTTGCGAAATTCGCCGTGGCCGGATTGTTCTTCCCGACCTACCCGGAGCCGGCAGACCGCAGAAGCACTTCCACGACCGTGTCGATGACCGTGTCGTGATCCGGCGACATGCCTTCGTCGATGCCCATCTCGCGTTGCAGTTGACGTTTCAGAAACGGCACTGCCGGCCGCTCTCCCGTTCGCGCTGCGAACGCGGCAACCAGCCGGCAGCCGGCGTCGGCCGCCGCGACGACGAAGGCGCCGAGCGTATTGCCGTCCGCCGATACACCTACAGCCCCTCGGCTGCGGCCAAGGGTGCGCTCGACGCAGCCCGGCAGGCCGGGATCCATTTCGGCGCCCAGTTCCTGGGCGCTGCTGCGAGCGACGGTGACAGGGTCGAGCACGACCGATCTCTCCTCAGACTGGTGGAACACCGCCATGAGCATCGGCAGCCAGCCGCTCTTTGCAAGGTTGGCGTGTTCGCCCATGCGCCCCTTGCATGTTCGCCCATGCGCCCATCGCATGACAGTCGCGGCTTCGTAACGTTGGCGGGAGGATCGGTCTCTGTTAAGAAGGCGCTGGAACGACGGATCGGTCGCCGATTGCGATGCCGGTCCATAACCGCGCCGCATGACCTCGACCCAAACGAGCCCGATCTACAACAAGGAGAAGTACATCATGGGTAGGAACACCCTTAAACCCGGAGTCGTCACCGGCGACGACTATATTGCGTTAGTCGCAGCCTGCAAGGAGGGCAACTATGCGCTGCCCGCCGTCAACGTTACCGGCACCAACACCATCAACGCGGTGCTTGAGGCCGCGGCCAAGAACAAGTCCGACATCATCATCCAGCTTTCCAACGGCGGCGCCCAGTTCTACGCGGGCCAGGGCTTCCCGGACGCTAGTCTCGCCAAGGTGCTCGGCGCCGTCTCGGCCGCCCGCCACGTGCACATGATGGCCGAGCACTACGGCGTCTGCGTCGTGCTGCACACCGACCACGCCAACAAGAAGCTGATCCCGTGGGTCGAAGCGCTGCTTGATCACGGCGAGACTTTCTACAAGGAGTCCGGCAAGCCGTTGTTCAGCTCCCACATGCTCGACCTCTCCGAGGAGCCGATCGATTGGAACCTCGAAGAGTGCGCCCGGGTGCTGAAGCGCATGACCAAGATGGGCATGAGCCTCGAGATCGAGCTCGGCGTCACTGGCGGCGAGGAGGACGGCATCGGCGGCGAGTTCGACGAAAGCGCCGACAACTCCAAGCTCTACACCCAGCCGGAGGACGTCCTGCAGGCGTACGAGAAGTTGGCGCCAATCGGCTCGTTCTCCGTCGCAGCGTCGTTCGGCAACGTCCACGGCGTCTACAAGCCGGGTAACGTCAAGCTGCGACCGGAGATCCTCAAGAAGTCGCAGGACATGATCTGCGAGCGCGCCGGCACCGGCGCCAATCCGCTCAACTTGGTGTTCCACGGCGGATCCGGCTCGGAAAAGGAAAAGATCACGGAGGCAGTCAGCTACGGCGTGTTCAAGATGAACATCGACACCGACACCCAGTTCGTGTTCGCGGAAGGCGTCGGCAAGTTCGTCGACGAGCACGCCAACGCCTTTCATTACCAGCTCGATCCGGAAACCGGCGCGCCCTTGAAGAAGTTCTACGACCCGCGCAAATGGCTGCGCGAGGGCGAAAAGGCGATGGTCGAGCGCCTCGGCGAGGCCTGCGTCGACCTCGGTTCACAAGGCAGATCCATCGCGCAAGCGTAACCACGCTCCGGCCAGTGCAATGGTGCATTCAAAGAATGCACCATTGCTGCACGTATCCTTTTGAATCTTGTGCATGCTATGACCCAGTCGACTGAATCATTCGAATGGGTTTGTACACTACCGGCCGGCACTTCCCGCTACTCGCAATGGCGCGATCGAGCGGGAAATGTCGGCCCCTCCGCCACCCACAACCCCGACGTGCTCGCCTCTCGCGGCACTGCCCTCGGGTACCCCGCACAGCGAAGTCCTGGTATTGGCGCAGCGGGGGACGAGGAGGAGCGTCGTGGGGTCCTGAACATCCATAACCAGAACCGCGCAGATCATTCCCGGTGCTGTCGCTCGTCGACGTCCTGATCATCGGCGCCTTCGTCGTCTACAGCGTCGGCGCGGGTCTGCGGTCGCGGACCCAGGCGAGCAAGAACCTGGAGGAGTATTTCCTTGCCGGGCGCACGTTGCCGGGGTGGAAGGCCGGGATCAGCATGGCGGCCAGCCAGTTCGCCGCCGACACACCGTTATTGGTCACCGGCCTGATCGCCGTCGCCGGCATCTTTTCGCTGTGGCGGCTGTGGGTCTACGCCGTCGCCTTTCTGGTGCTGGGGTTCCTGCTCGCCGCGTGCTGGCGGCGGGCCGCGGTGCTGACCGACGCCGAGTTGACCGAGATCCGCTACGGCGGGCGCTCGGCGGCGGTCCTCCGCGCCGTCAAGGCGCTCTACTTCGGCACGATCTTCAACTGCACGGTGCTGGCCTGGGTGCTGTTCGCCGCGCGGATGGTCGCAGAGCCGTTCCTGTTGTGGCACCAGTGGCTACCGGCGGCGTTTTTCCAGCCGGTCCAGGCCGTGGTCGAAGCGATCGGCGTGCCGATGACCATCGATCCGGCAAGCCCGATGGTGTGGGTGTTGTCGGCCAACAACCTGATCTCGATCCTGGCTATCGTCGCGGTGACGACGCTTTACTCCACCACCGGGGGGCTCAGGAGCGTCGTCAACACCGACATCCTGCAGTTCGCGCTGATGATGCTGGGCACCGCTGCGTTCGCCTGGATCGTGGTGGATCAGGCGGGCGGCCTCGCGGCGTTGCCCGACCGCATCAACGAGTTGTTCGCCGCCGACCGCACCGTCGACGGCATTACGCCCGAGCAGATCCTGGCGTTCGACCCGTGGAACGCCCGCGGCGTCACCCTGCTGCTGCTCGCCGTGTTCGCGCTGCAGTGGCTGGTCCAGCTCAACGCCGACGGCACCGGCTACCTGGCGCAACGGTCGATGGCGTGCCGCTCCGACACCGACGCCCGCCAGGCTGCCGTGGTATTCACCATCGCCCAGATCCTGTTGCGGAGCCTGTTGTGGCTTCCGTTGGGCCTCGGATTGATGATTCTATTTCCGCCGGACTTCGGCGCCGCCGGGCCGCTGTCGCTGCTCACCGCTGAGCGCGAGATGACGTACGTACGGGGCATCGCCGAGACGTTGCCGCCCGGCGTCAAGGGCCTGATGCTGACCGCGATGCTGGCAGCGCTGGCGTCGACGGTAGACACACACCTTAACTGGGGCTCGTCGTACTGGACGAACGACCTTTACAAGCGCTTCTTCTGCCCGGTCGTCCTGAAGCGCGAGCCCAGCCCCCGGAGATTGGTATGGGTCGCGCGCGGCGCCAATCTGCTGATCCTCGCCATCGCGCTCGTCGTCATGACCCAGTTGTCGTCGATCCGCATGGCATGGCAGACGTCGTTGCTGCTCGGTGCCGGCATGGGCATACCGTTGGTGTTGCGCTGGCTGTGGTGGCGGATGACCGCGATGGCGGAGATCGCCGCCATCGTCGCCTCGCTGGTGCTGGCGCCGGTGCTGTTGCTGGCGCTGCCGGCGACCGACGATGACGCGCTGCGCTTGTTGGTCATGGCATTGGTGTCGACGGCGGCGGCGGTGGCCACGGCGTGGCTGTGGGGACCGGAGGAGCGGGCGGTGCTGGAGGCGTTCTATCGCCGCGTCCGTCCGCCCGGCCTGTGGTCGCCGGTTGCCTGCGGACTCGGGCTACCGGATAACGGCCGCCGTCGCTTCCGGGTCGGCTGCCTGATGGTGGCCGCTTCGGCAACTTCCATCTTTTGTTTGTTGATTGCAGCCGGATCGTGGCTGGTCGGCGCACCCGCGCCGCCATGGGCGGAGTCTCGCACCCTCTACCTGGCAACCCTCGCCGCCGTCGGTTTTGCCTTGATCCCGCTGTGGGCGCACGCGACGATGCGGCGAGATCCGTGATCGGAGGGGACGGCCATGGACAGGGGCCGGCACGGAGCGGACGTCAAGAACGTCGCCATCGCGCGTCACGGCGGCGGCGCCCACGCCTCCTTCACCTGGCTCGTGCTGCAGGCGACACTGAAACGCAAGAAGGCCTGAAGCGCCGAGATGTCGGACACACCCCCAGCGTCTCCGAGAAGTGAAATCGCAGCCGCGCGCGCCTGAGTGCGCTCCGCGACGAGTTTAGGGCCGTCGCCGGCCACTGGCTGGACCACTGGCGCGAAGATGGCGATATGTACGCCACCCATCCCGATGACGCCCGCTACTTAGCGGCGCCCTGACCGTTAGCAGTCCGGCGTTGGCTCGAGCGCGTCAGCCCTTTGACGCCGACTTCTCAGTCTCGACGTTCTGCTTAAGCGCCTCGGCCCGCTGCCTCTTGACTTCCTCACGCTCACGGCGCTCGATCTCTGCTGCATCGACCTTCGGCTTGTCCTTCTTCTTGAACAGATCGAACATCGTTTTTCCTCCACTGCCATTGTTACTAAAGCGCCGACCTCGAGTCTCGCAAAGTCGCCGCCCGGCTTCAAGCTAAATATTCAGCTTCCTCTTCATGAATGTCATCCTGATCTTATGAAGTTGCGCTCATTCCCCTTGCTGCAACAGCAGTCCGCGGCGGCGCGCGATCCGGAACATGTAGAGGAAAAAGACGATGGCTGCGCAGAGGTGCACGACGTTGAGCATCAATGCGCCGAGCAGCAGGTCGATGCGGAACGCGGAGTGGAACAGCACCGAACGCATGCCTTCGAACACGTACGCCGACGGCAGGGTCCATGCGACGGGCTGCAGCCATGCAGGCAGCGTCTCGATGGGGTAATAGATGCCGCTGATCGGCGCCACGGCGAAGATGGCGACCCACGCCAGGTTTTCCGCTCCGAGCCCGAGGCGCAAGACCAACGCCGAGACGATGAGGCCGATGCTCCAGCCGAACACGAGCAGGCTGGCGAAGAAGGCGACGAGCGGCAGGCCGAGTGAGAACACCCACACATCGAACAGCGGCAATGCGAGCAACGCCGCCGGAGTCACCCCGATCAGAGTCCGCGCCAAGCTGAGCAGGGTCATCGCCGCGATCATTTCGATCGGCCGCAACGGACTTGCGAACAGCTGCCCGAAGTTGCGCGACCACATCTCCTCCAGGAACGTCAAGGAGACGCCGAGGTTGGAGCGGAACAGGATATCCCACAAAAGCACCGCGCTGATCAGCACCCCGGCCGCCTCGGCCACCCACGACGAGTGCCCCATGAAGAACGTGGTGACGAACCCCCAGAGGATCATCTGCACGGTCGGCCAATAGGCCATGTCGAGGATGCGCGGCCACGAGCGCCGCAAGACGTACATGTGGCGTAGGAAAACCGCGAAGACTCGGCGCCACGAAAATCCGATGTCGCTGAACGGGCGCGTTGGCATTGCGTTCATTCCGCC